>JAILMQ010000193.1 GCA_024692605.1 Eubacterium sp. | reverse complement strand
TGACCATTTATAAAGTCAGATGCTTCTGAAGCAAGGAATACAGCAAGTCCCTGAAGATCTTCTGTCCTTCCCCATGTCTGCGCAGGTGTTTTAGAACGGATGAATCTGTGGAATGGATTCATGGAACCATCCTCCTGCTTTGCACGAAGAGGTGCTGTCTGAGGAGTTGCGATATACCCCGGTCCTATAGCATTACACTGGATGTTGTACTGTCCGTATTCTGAACAGATATTCTTAGTCAGCATTTTAAGTCCGCCCTTAGCTGCAGCATATGCTGAAACTGTCTCACGTCCGAGCTCACTCATCATCGAGCAGGCATTGATAATCTTTCCGCCGCCTCTTTCCATCATTGAAGGAATAACTGCTTTAGAACAGATAAATGGTCCGGTAAGATCAATATCTATTACAAGGTTCCAGTCCTTAACCGACATTTCATGCATAGGAATACGTCTGATGATTCCCGCATTATTCACAAGTATATCAATCGGTCCGACTTTCTCAGCTACGTCCTTAACGAATTTCTCAACCTGATCCTCTTTGGTAACATCACAGACTGCACCATAAACCTCGATTCCAGCCTGCTTATAATTCTCAATTCCTCTATCTACAAGTTCCTGATTTATATCATTGAATACGACCTTTGCTCCAACCTCAGCAAATGCCTTAGCATACGCAAAACCAAGTCCG
Organism: Eubacterium sp.; assembly: GCA_024692605.1. GTDB lineage: Bacteria > Bacillota > Clostridia > Lachnospirales > Lachnospiraceae > Eubacterium_Q. Next base: position 2,169 of record JAILMQ010000193.1, on the reverse strand, counting down.
TAGGATGCACCGGTAACCCATGCAACCTTTCCTGTAAGCGCAAACTTCTGTAAAAAATCGCTCATCATGTCCTCCTTACGATACGAATTTTCTTATATGTCTCTTTGTTTCTATAACAGGTCCTGATTTCTGACATCATCCATATCATCAAAATCCTGATTTTCTCCGACCATTCCCCAGATAAATGTATAGTTCTGTGAACCGCAGCCTGAATGAATGGACCAGCTCGGAGATATAACTGCCTGTTCGTTTCTCATTACAATATGTCTTGTTTCCTGTGGTTCTCCCATAAAATGCATTACAAACGCATCCTCAGGAATCTCAAAATAAAGATATACTTCCATTCTTCTGTCATGTGTATGGCATGGCATGGTATTCCAGACACTGCCCGGCTCAAGATGTGTCATTCCCATTTCCAGCTGGCAGCTCTCTACCTGTCCCGGAAGGATATACTTGCAGATTGTTCTGTGATTGGACTGTTCAAGGCATCCAAGCTCTTTCTTATTCTCATCCTTGATTATTACTACGCCCTCTTCAGGCTCACCCTCAACTTTAATCAAAACTGTGGGATATGTAGTATGAGCAGGAGCACTGTTAATATAGAATTTAGGCGGATTATCCGGATCAATTGCTTCAAAACAGATATCCTTTTTTCCCATACCTATATACATACCATTTCTATGTGCAACGGTATATCTCTCACCATCAACAGTAATTATTCCGTCACCACCTATATTGATAACTCCCATCTCTCTTCTCTGAAGAAAGTATTCAGCACGCAGCTCATCTCCGGCTTCAAGCTTAAGTACCTTATTTACAGGAGTAGCTGCTCCCGTAATTATTCTGTCGATATGGCTATAAACAAGTCTGATCTCATCTTCAAAGAATACCTTCTCTATGAGAAATTCTTCTCTTAATCTTTCTGTTGTATAATGTTTTACATCTCTTGGAGATGCTGCTGTCCTAAGTTCCATTTATACATTTCCTCCATTATCTCTTTACTCTTGCGCCTGATCCGCTCATTACGCCTTCAACTTCACTTCTTGATGCCATTGTGGTATCTCCCGGTGTAGTCATGGCAAGAGCTCCGTGTGCAGCTCCGTAATTCACAGCCTTCTCAGGATCACCTGTTTCCATAAGACCAAAGATAAGGCCTGATGCGAATGAGTCTCCGCCACCAACACGATCCATAATCTCAAGTCCATCATATTGAGCAGCCTTATATATCTGTCCATCAGCCCAGCAGATAGCGCTCCAGTCATTAACTGTGGCAGTTCTTACTGTTCTGAGTGTTGTAGCAACAACCTTAAAGTTCGGATAAGTCTTTGCAGCTTCGTTGATCATCTTCTTGTATCCTTCAAGATTTAATTCCTTGAGGTTAGCATCATTTCCTTCTATCTCGAAACCAAGACATGCTGTAAAGTCTTCCTCGTTTCCAATCATTACATCTACATACTTAGCTATTTCCTTATTAACTTCCTGAGCCTTAGCCTGACCGCCGATAGCACTCCACATAGATGGTCTGTAATTCAGGTCATAGGAGATAACTGTTCCGTACTTCTTGGCAGTCTTGATAGCTTCTATAACTGTTTCAGAACTTGTCTCAGAAAGAGCTGCATAGATTCCACCGGTATGAAGCCATCTGACACCCAGCTCACCGAAGATATAATCAAAATCGAAATCCTCTGCTGTTGCCTTTGAAATAGCTGTATTTGCTCTGTCAGAACATCCGATGGCTCCTCTGATTCCAAATCCTCTCTCGGTAAAGTTAATACCGTTTCTGCAGATTCTTCCGATTCCATCAGTCTTCATCCACTTAATAAGTGAAGTATCAACTCCACCCTGGAGGATAAAATCTTCCATCAGCTTTCCGACTTCATTATCCGCAAATGCCGTAAGAACGGCAGTTTTCATACCAAAGCATCTTCTGAGTCCACGGATTACGTTATATTCTCCGCCGCCTTCCCAGGCATTAAAACGTCTTGCTGTTTTTATTCTTCCTTCACCCGGATCAAGTCTGAGCATTACTTCTCCAAGACTGACAGCATCATATTTACACTCTTCTTTGCTTCTAAGATTCAGTTCCACACTCTTATCCTCCTAAAATTTTAAAAATATTATTTCAGGGCAGCCGCCCCATATCTGTTCTTAATCCACAATGGAATCAAG
>JAILMQ010000192.1 GCA_024692605.1 Eubacterium sp. | reverse complement strand
CTTGGAAAGATTTTAAAAGCCTTTTCAAGGTCTGTTACTATTGTTTTATTTAATTCTTTAAGGATAAGGCATTTTACCTATCAGACGATAATCTGCTTTACCTTATAATATAGTAATAAACCTTGTAGTATTGGTTTTGATTATACACGATACGTTACTGTTTTCAATACATTTTGGGACTGTATCATTATATTATTATAAGAAGTCAATAGAGTCCCTGTGCGTAATGTGCACGTTGTGCATAGTTTTATAAAACAATAAAATTTCTGACAGTTATTCATTTTCTCTGATTTCCTTCTATATTATTTCAGAGATTATGCATTTACAGGAATTTTACCCCTGAATAATAATAGCAAAAACATGCCAGTAACATCGCATAGGTTACATTTTTTCATAAAAGCAAAGAAATTGAATGCTATTACTAAGTACTCTGCCGATGTAAATACAGGTGGGTATATCCAAAAGGACACACCCACCTGTTTTCGTTACATGCCTCTCTATTAGCTTAAAGATTTATATCTTTCTATGAGCTGAGAAGCCTGATAACCACTTATTTTCCTGTAGTCATCAACACCATACTGCTGTGAAACATACTTATTCATGGCATCAACAGTAGTTCCATGATGACCCATTAATGTCTCAAGAAAATATATCTGCTTCTTTGTAGCAGGTTTATTGGTATTAGGGGTAGAAGAAATATTATTATTGGGTCGTAATTCTTCAACGCTCTTTCCTGCTGATTGCTGTTCTGGCTCAATATTCATATCCTCTATGTCCTGTGTAAAACGGGCAGAGAGATTACCTACATTCAATACAGAATCCACAAGGGCTCTCTTCTTTGCCATTTTCAAAACAGTATTCTGAACTGCATAACCGTTCTGCTTAGCATATCGTCCTTCCCTCGAATTACAGATACCTACTCCTTCTCCCTTCACAACACCATTATAATCAATGAGGAATACCTTGCACTCATATGAAAAGAATGCAGTATTATGATCCTCTACTCTATTGACTACTTCTGTACGGGCGATAAGACCAAGATAATTCATGATCTTTTCAGCTCCTGACTTTAACAATGTCGGTTTATTACAGTGCGGGATAACACCATAATCAACACCAGATATAAGAACAGTATCAATGAACCTGTTCATATCATCATCAAACTGCTTAGCCTCCTCAACAGTCAGTCCCCTTGATATAGTAGCAGAAATTGCCTTTGTTTCTGGCTTGAACTCTGTTGATTCAGCATCAAACATAAGATTCTTTGGTACTGATCTTTCTACAGCCTCTATTGCTGTCCTTGTTTCTTCAACAGGCTGGATATTACCCATCTTGCTCTCCAATAATGCCTTAAGGTCTATCTGTTTACTCATAATTTTCACCTATCCTTTCCTATTTTACTGAAAAACGCCTGCTGGTACTATTCTTCGTATATTTCGCATATACTTCTGGTTCTGCTTCCTTCAATGCCTTGGAATCAAACCGTTCTGATGTTACAGGTTTCCATGAGATCGTATGTCCCATACATGTAGCCTTATCATAATCACCCATTATCTCTTTCAGATGATTGGCAGCTTCCTGTTTATTTGCCTTAGCGTTATCTTCATCTGCAGATGCTTCAATATATGCATCTATCCATTCAATAGCTTCATCAGGCATTACTATTTCCTTTCCAAGACCGCCTTGATAAATCTGGTCAAGAAGATCCTTTGCTGCATCCGAGCCATCAATAGCAGGACGTATCATGTTCTGTACCTTATTCCAAAAGTCCTTCTCAACAGCAATAAGCATCTGCTGGATCTCTGGATCAGCTTCCACCTCGTAAATACGAAAAGAATTGCCACCGATAAGGACAGCCACATATGCCTTGGATACTCCTGTTACACATAAATAGTGCTGAACTTGTGTATTATAATAAGAAGGAATTCCTTCTGACCACTCGTCACGTTTATACTCACTGGCGGTCTTGATCTCCAAAATTGCTGGATTACCATTATCATCAGTGGTCACACCATCAACATCAGCGATCATGAAAGGATGCTCTGGATGCTGTAACATGGCTTTCACTTCCATAACAGTCTTACCTGTAGCAGCAGCAAAATGATCTCTGATAATGGGTTCAAGGATTGTTCCCCACTCCATAGCCTCATTTATTGCAACAGGATCTTTCTTCTGATTTGTCTTATCCAGCCAAAGATCTATTGCTGAAGTCCACTTATTGATACCAAGGATTGCTGATACATCAGATCCACCGATACCCTTCTTACGCCAGCTTAACCATTCCTCGTGTGACAGGTTTTCTGTAGAAACCAAAATATTTGCATTCATATTATTATTCCTCGCTTTCTCTTAGATTATTAAAGGCGGAGTCGTTTGACTCCGCCAGCATTGTTATTATCCTGTAAGATACCTTTTGAACAGTATCAGCTATGATCTTCAATTCCTCCTTATCCTTAAGCCAGGACTGTATATATGACATACTGTAGGAACTGGTATCAAGTCCAAGCCTCATACTGACACAGAATGCCACCGATTCAGCGATGAGTTCGCGACGGTTCCTTGGTATGTTTTCATCAGGATTCATTTCAAAATCATAAGCATGTGCTGTTTCATGTAATAATGTTTTGATCCGCTGCAGATACTTAAGGTCAGATCTTATGGATATTATTTTTGATTCAAGATTATAACTACCCTTGCTTGCTGTACCAGATACTTCCTGTATGGTAAACTCCTTTGATAATACAGAATACAGACGATCATATATTTCTTTTTCTGTATCACCATCATCAGATAAACCTTTAACAAGAACAGGTAGCATTTCATCTAAACCGTCAGTATCAGCAATATCATAAACATAAGTTATACGAAATCCTGCTATTACTTGCTTAGTCTCCTTCTCACCCTCTTTATCATGATATTCAGACTTATTCTCAGGTTCCTTAAAGACTTCAACCTTTTTAATACAAGGGGCCAGTATAGCCAGCCCCTTGCTTCCTCTCTTTACATACCTTCCCAGCTTATTCCACGCTTTGTAACCCATAACGTAGGTAGCTTCGGGATTCTGCAAGAAAATCATCATTGTATTCCCAAAGGAATACTGATAAAATAAAGATTGAAATCGCAGGAACGATAACCAGTCCTCGTCAGTATTAATGGTTGCCAGACCTTCTTCAATACGTTCGAGGGCTGCTTTTATTTTATCAGCGTTGCTCATTTGGCATCCTCCTTTGAAATACTGTTGTCAGTTATAAACTGCATCAGCTGTACTGCCTTTTCAAAAAGCTCAGCGATACTGATAGCAGCAGTCGCAAGATATAACCTTCTTGCATCACACTCGCTAGTCACAGCATAAGTAGCTTCCGTACGCATAGGTCTTCACCTCCTCTCCATATGAATCACAGTCCTCATAATAAGGACACTCTTCACAAAACTCGTTGTCACACTCGCCAAATAAAAACCCATGATCCACGATCGGCATGCAGGTATTAAGGTACAGCAAACAACGGTTACATATACCAGCAATCTCTGGTGATACAAACTTACCCTGCATTAAGCACATCCTCTTCTTCACCACCTTCCTTTTCATAATTTACAGAGAAAGTCCACCCACCAAGCTTTATGCTTTTGGCAAAACCTTCAGATCTGCT
>JAILMQ010000155.1 GCA_024692605.1 Eubacterium sp. | reverse complement strand
TTGGCATCACATAAGGTATACGTGAGGGGTTAGTTATGAGTATTGAACTTAGAAGAAAACTGATATTGGGTGGAATAATTTTATTTTGTATCTGCTTTGTTGGAAAGATGATTTGGGACAGAGGAACCCGCCGTGGGATTCCCGGGATACCTGAACCTGTTCAGGAAGAGGAAGAGGGTTCTGTTGAAAAGGAAGTTGACGGATACAAGGTGGATATCAGCTATAATTATTCTTATGATATAAAAGCTCTGGTTGTACACACTAAGAATTATTCGGGTTTTGGTTTAGGTGACAAACTTTCTCCTAAGGATGTAGCACTTGCCTGGGCTGATGTTGCCGAATATAATGACAGAGTAAATTTCCATTGGAAACAGTCGGGAAGATGGTGTTACTGGTCTGTAGATCCTGATGATGAATATATAGGATATGTGGGAGAAAATGAGGATGTATCCAGGGAGTCTTCCAACAATCACCTGATTCCTGCTGATGAAATGGTTAAGAAGGATATTAAAAAGATCAGACGTGGAGACTACATCCGTATAAAGGGATATCTTGCACATGTAAATGCAGAGAATTCTGACGGTGATACTTTCTACTGGGACTCCAGTGAATCTCGTGATGATGGAGGCGATGGAGCCTGCGAACTGATTTATGTAACAGACGTAGAGTGGTTAAATTAAAAAGGAAATTGAGTTATGAGCAAAAATACTGTAAAGAAGTTGTTTTCAATTACAATAGTTGGACTGTTAGGGCTTTCTATGTTTACAGCTTGTGGAAAGAGCAAGGAAACAACGAAAACAACCGAAGCAACTACCAAAGCAACAACAACCGAAGCAACAACAGAGGCGACTACAGCCGAAGCAACAACAGGGGCAACTACAGCAGAAGCAACAACAGAAGCTGCAACAGAGGCAAATACTGCGGCGGCAGAAGGTGCGGCTGTCAAATACGGTGATCAGATTCGTGTGAGTGTTGAGAAAAAGGAAACTCTTGCAGGAAACGAAGGTGAAGAGCCTCAGTTTGAAAGTGCGGGAGAAGCAACCTTCGTGGTATCAAAGGATACAGAGGAATTTAAGCAGACAGATTATGAGATGCCGGAGGATGAAGTTGAGGCAAATGTAAATAAAGCGATAGGTAAGAAAGTTGGAGAGTCTTTCGAACTTAGTTTTGAGTATGGAGATGGTGGTGTAACATACAGATACACAATTCTTCAGATAAATTAATCGCTGGTTTATTTCTACAGATATTTTTTCAAATGTAATAAACTGAAAACTTAAAGCTTATATGTAAAGTTATAGGTTTTCAATCTGCCAGTCGATAGGATCGAGATTGTGAGACTTTAAAAATTCATTAGCTTTACTGAAGTGCTTGCATCCGAAGAAACCTCTGTATGCAGAGAGTGGAGACGGATGAGGCGCTTCTAATACAAGATGCTGAGGATTAGTCAGCATAGCTTTCTTGCTTCGGGCGAAGCTGCCCCAGAGCATGAAAACTATGGGCCGATTCTCGTCATTTACTATTTTAATTGCGGCGTCGGTAAAAGCTTCCCACCCTTTATTCTGATGGGAAGCAGCCTGATGAGCCCTTACGGTGAGAACCGCATTTAACAGAAGGACGCCCTGCTCAGCCCATTTAACGAGGTAACCGTTATTAGGAATATAGCAGCCACAGTCCTCCTTCAGTTCCTTATAAATATTCTGAAGGGATGGTGGGATATCCACTCCGGGCTTAACCGAGAAAGACAGACCATGTGCCTGCCCTGGTTCATGATAAGGGTCCTGCCCGATTATAACTACCTTAACATCCTTCAGCGGCGTCAGGTGAAAAGCGTTGAAGATATCATCCCCCGGCGGATAAACAGTTCCTGCGGAATATTCCCTTCCAACAAAATCAAAAAGCTTTTTGTAATACTCTTTACTATATTCAGGCTTAAGGGCATCTGCCCAGTCATTTGTAATCGGCGGCATATATGTATAACTCCTTTTGGGTTTTGAATAGTTTGTGTTGATGCTTATTTTTTACTTAGTTCATATTATAAGAATAATTGTTGGTGCAGTCAAAGAGATTGTATGGGGAGATTTGTTTTATTAAATTCAAAATCAAAACAATTGATTTATTAGACAAATTATTGTGTGACGTGTTATCATTTTCTCTGGGACTGAGTTTCCGGACGAAGTAAAAATAATATTTTTAGGAGATTATATGGGTTACGAGGTTAAGGCACAGGCTGTGCAGGATAGTGTAAATACTGTAATTAAAGGAAAAGAGGAGGTTGTTCGTAAGGTGCTTGCAGCGGTAATTGCAGGTGGGCATATTCTTATGGAGGACATTCCCGGAGTTGGAAAAACGACGCTGGCGACTGCTTTTGCAAGAAGCCTTTCGCTGGATTATAAGAGAGTGCAGTTTACGCCTGACGTTCTGCCTAGTGATATTCTCGGATTTTCCATGTATAACGCAGCAACAAAGGAATTTGAATATAAGCCTGGTTCGATTTTCTGTAATCTGTTCCTGGCGGATGAGATAAACAGAACATCTCCAAAGACACAGTCTGCACTTCTGGAGGTTATGGAAGAGGGAACGGCTACGGTTGATAGTGTAACCAGAAAGCTTCCGGACCCATTTATTGTAATTGCAACTGAAAATCCATATGGATCATCGGGAACGCAGATGCTTCCTGAATCTCAGCTGGATAGATTTATGGTTTGCCTCTCAATGGGCTACCCTGCTCATGAGGATGCAGTCCAGATATTAAAGGGAAATGCGTTAAATCCGATTTCAAAAATCGAAAAGGTAATTGGTATTGAAGAGCTTGTTGAGATGAGGAAGGTCTCAAATGACATGTTCGTAAGAGACGAGATATATGAATACATAGTTAATCTTGTGGAAGAGACAAGAAGAAATGATATGTTCTCTATGGGGGCCAGTCCTCGTGGAACCATAGCACTTCTTAATATGGCGAAGGCTATGGCTGTTATTGATGGCCGTGATTTTGTTACAGCTGAGGATGTTCAGAGCGTTGCCAAGGATACTCTTGGACATAGAGTAAAGCTGGGACAGAGAGCCAGAGCACAGGGAATGAATATGGAAATGGCAATCAAGACATTACTTCAGACGGTGAAGGCGCCAAGGACATAACAGGATATATTAAATGCTTTAATAGGTATAACCGAGAACATAACCAAAAAGATAATTAAAAGATAAGAAGTAGAATGGCAGAAAAGTTAAGTAAAGTTGAAAAAGAAAAGATTAGGATGAAGAAACCTCTTCGGACAGCAGTGCATCCAACGCGATTGATTGCATACCTGGTTCAGCTTGCGATTGTGCTATATATGTATGATTTTCTTAGGAATTTCTTTATGATGATAGTAGTTACAATCGTGGCGGCCGCTCCGGTACTTGATATCATCGCGTTGATATTTGTATACAGGAGCGTTGAGGTTAGAATTCTTGCGCCGGAAAACAGGGTACTTAGGAAAAGCGTGGCGTATCTGGAGTTTGAGCTGAGCAATAAATCCTTGATGGTTTCCTACGATGTGTGTGTCAAGCTGGATGCAGAAAATCTGCTTTATAAGGATGAAAGCGGAACTATTATTTCCCTTCCCTGCAGTGCCAGAAACAAGTATGTGAAGCAGCTTCCGGTCAGATATATGATGAACGGAATTTACAGATATTCCATAAAAACAATGACTGTAAGAGACTTGCTGGGTTTTGTATCACTGAAGAAAAATGCAGATACATCCACAGAGGTTTATGTATATCCTGAAAAGGATAGTCAGGCAGAGATGAATCTTTCAGATATGTCCAGAGGAATGACTGAGAGCGAAGAAACAATGAAAAAGGGACATGATTTTTCGGATGTTTCAGACGTGAGAGAATACATTCCCGGCGATAAACTTATGAGTATTCATTGGAAGCTTTCAGCCAAGAGAGATATTCTTATGGTTAAGGACAGAGTTGCCATGTCAGATCAGCAGATGGTTGTTCTCATAGATCTTGCAGGAAATGATGAAATGGTGGATGAAGTGGTCACTCTTGCTTATGCAGTTGTTGACAGATTCGTGCGGGAGCAGACCTATGTCAGACTGATGTGGTGGAGCGAAGGAGAATTTGCCTTTAAGGAATATCAGATAATGAGTCATGATGATCTTAATAATGCATATTCCATGATGTATTATTCTAACATTTACAGCGATGGACAAAAGATCAGGGAATATATGCGAAGTATCAAGCCGGAGCTAAAGGCTTACGTGAATATCTGCATGCATAACGGCAAGGCTGATGCAGTAGTAGTTGAGCAGGATTAAATCGAAACCGGAAAGATAAAACCTGGATTATATTAAATCAGGATTATATAAAACAAGGAAAATGTATGAGCCAGCAACAGGGAAACAACAGAATAAATAGACTTGCACCCAGAAACAGCATCTATAGGAATTCGCCTGCGGCTCCGAAGAAGAAAAGAAGTTGGTCAGCCTGGGCGAATGAGGACACAAGCTCTGTTTCTATCTGCAAGGGTGTTGAGATAGATTCTTCAGTTTATGAGATAAGTGAAAACAGATATTACACACTTATCCTTAAGGGACTGATAGTTTATCTGATAACGGCCGGCGGAATCGGATGTTATCTTACAGCAATGGACATTGAATTCAACCAGATTATTTTTAATGTGGTGATTCTTGTTACTGCTGTTATTTGTGCTGCCCTTTATCATAGCTGGAAGTCAGAGAATCTTGGCTATCTTGTTTTCTTCGCAATATATGCCGTGATAATGATCATGTTTAAGGACTATATTAACTCAGGTTTCTATGCGGTTTTGAATGATACTATAGACTGGGCCTCCATCTATTTCAGAACCGATGGTCTTCAATATTACAATGAGCGGATATCCAACAGGTATGTTGCGGTTACGGTGGCAGCCTGCATCATAGGTGTTGCTGAAAATGTCCTCCTGAATAACTACATTCTTCGTCGGGCCAGATATATGATTGCAATCTTTCTCAGTCTTTCCATAAATGTATTTGCTTTCTATATGCAGATGGAACCGGATACTATTTATATTGTGATGGTTATGATAGGTATAGTAATGACCTTCGTTTTCAAAAGCGGTCAGCACTATCAACTTAGCCGTAGAGATCACATTTTCGCCAGGGCCAAGAAGGGAATCACCTATACGCTGGATTTCAAATCCCTGTGGCATGGAATTGCGATAGTTTCGCTATTTATTCTCAGCACTGTTGCCATTATGGGAACTGTTTATAATAAAGAGATTTATGATGCAGAACAGCAGCCTAGTGAGGCAAAAGAATATACCCGTGAAACATTTCAGAACTTCATAATGCTTGGTATTTTTGGTCTTATCGACAGATATCCCAATAATGGTGGTCTTTCCACCGGTGAGCTGGGTGGCGTTTCAAGTATTAATCTGGATTACATGACGGATCTTACCCTTATTTATGCTCCGTATACACAGAGTACGGTCTATATAAAAAATTTTGAAGGGGCATATTATGCGCCTTTCGATAATAGATGGTATGCTCCGGATGACTATAATGTTGCAGTAAAGGGTGCAGGCTATACTGGCGAAGTGAACAGTCTTAAGGAAGCGTATGAAAAGGGTGATGACAAAACTGCCAAAGGATACATGACTATAATAAATGTAGAAGCCCCGGCACTGCCATACCAGCCATACTACTGCGAAGGCGAAAAGGAAAATCTGTTCATGAGAAAGTCTCAGACGGTTCCTTTTTATCCAAGGGTTCAGGAAACTGATGTTAAGGTAAAGAAACACGACGTTGATGATGTATATCTTAGGGTGGCTGAAGAAAACGAAGAAGTAATAGATGATTTTATAAAAGAAGCCGGGATCAAAAATGGTACTCCCCGTGAGGTGGTTCAGCAGATCCATGATTATTTTCAGGATAATGTGCCATACACCATTCGTCCCGGTGCAACGCCCTGGAGAATGGATTTTGTAAATTATTTCCTTACTGAGAACAAGAAAGGGTATTGTGCACATTTTGCTTCTGCTGCAACGCTGATACTTAGAAGGATGGGAATTCCCGCGAGATACTGCGAAGGCTACGCAGTTTCCTTCTCACAGGTCCTCGATAATGGTGAGCTGCTTGAGGATGAATCCTACTCCAACTATTTTGATGGATATAATGAGCTTGGAGAAACAGCGCCTGTCCGGGTAAATGTAACGGATGCGGATGCTCATGCCTGGGTTGAAGTTCTGGATCCGGATTATGGATGGATTCAGGTTGAAGTGACTCCTTCCGGCGGACTTATGGAAGAAGAGGAAGATGACTTCTGGGACAACTTCAATAACCTGTTTGGAGAGGGAGTTGACGATGCGGCGGAGAGAACATCTAATGTTACTAATACAGGATTATCCAGTGCCGACAGCTTCATGGGATATCTGGCTTATGCAGTGATTATTGTAATTGTTCTGGGGGCGCTAACCTTTGGAGGAATAAAACTGTTCCCTGAGATTAAGTATGCAAGTGATTACAGAAAAGCAAATCTTTCGGACAAACTGATTTTAAAATACTCCAGATATGTGCGAAGACATAATAGGAAAAACAAGGGCTTTTCAGATAAAATGAATTATTCAGATCAGATGGATTATCTGATGCCATATTCCGGCTCTGAAAGATCTAAAATAGTCGATATACTGGAGCGGGCAGGATTTTCAAATAAGGAAATACTTAAGAGTGAATTCGATTATGCCATGGCAAAGCTTGCTGAGATATTCAAAAAGAAAAAGTAAAAACATTTTCAGAAATGAAAATAAAAAAGACTAAATTAAAAATAAAAGGTTGACAGCAACGGAAGCGGTGTGTTAGTTTATATGTCAACATACAGATTACAAATCAGAATACAGATTAAACAGGTGTTGATGAGGAATAGTAAGTTATAAAGATTCCGGATGTATCCTGAGTGATATGTCACAGAGAACTGCCGTGTGGTGAAAGGCAGAGGATATTTAGACTGAACTCGCCTCTGAGCTGACCGGGTGAACATTTAAGTAGCCTGGTACGGATTCCTACCGTTATAGAGGAAAGGTATAAGAACTGTAGTAATAACCAGTTCCGTACTGATGAGTGCATACATTTTGTATGAAGTAGAGTGGTACCGCGTGATTCACGTCTCTACAGACCGTAAGGTTTGTGGAGACGTTTTTTTTAACCCATTGGGGTCAGACCCCTCTGGGTTGATTGATCAACCCAAGGGGGTCTGACCCCGGTGGGTTATTTGATACCTTGAAAAAAGTAAGTAATAATAGTAAAATAAATAAGTTGGAGGTAAGCTAACATGAAGAATTTCAATCACTACAGAAGAGGCTATTTTATGCCGCCTGTTCCAAGCATGGACTGGGTCAACAAAGAGTATATCGACAAGGCACCTATCTGGTGCAGCGTAGATCTTAGAGATGGAAATCAGGCCCTCGTAGTACCAATGAGTCTGGATGAAAAAGTTGAGTTCTATAAAGAGCTTATCAGAATAGGATTTAAAGAGATAGAGATCGGATTCCCGGCTGCCAGCGAGACAGAGTATGAGTTCTGCCGCAAGCTTATTGAGGAAAATCTGATACCTGATGATGTTACTATCCAGGTACTTACTCAGGCAAGAGAGCATATCATAAAGAAAACATTTGAAGCAGTTCGCGGAGCTAATCCGGCAAATGTAGTTGTTCACGTTTACAATTCTACAAGTGTAGCTCAGCGTGAGCAGGTATTTAAGAAGTCAAAAGAAGAGATAAAGCAGATAGCAATAGATGGAGCAGCTCTTTTAAAGAAGCTTGCTGATGAAGATGGGGCAGCATATCGTTTTGAGTACAGCCCTGAAAGCTTTACAGGAACAGAGCCTGAATATGCTCTTGAGGTTTGCAACGCCGTTCTTGATGTATGGCAGCCAACACCTGACCGTAAGGCTATCATCAATCTTCCTGCAACTGTTGAGATGTCACTTCCTCATGTATATGCAAGTCAGATCGAGTATATGAGCAAGAACATGAAGTATAGAGAAAATGTAATTCTTTCACTTCACCCTCATAATGACCGTGGATGCGGTGTTGCAGATGCGGAGCTTGGAATTCTTGCCGGAGCAGACCGTATTGAAGGAACACTTTTCGGAAATGGTGAAAGAACAGGTAATGTTGATATAATCACACTTGCCATGAATATGTATACACATGGCGTGGATCCATGTCTTGATTTCTCAGATATGCCTAAGATTCAGGAAATCTATGAGAAACTTACAGGAATGGAAATTTATCCAAGAGAGCCATATTGTGGTAAACTTGTATTTGCAGCTTTCTCAGGTTCTCACCAGGATGCTATCGCCAAGGGAATGAAGTGGCGTGAAGAAGATCCTGACCAGATGTGGACAACTCCTTATCTTCCACTTAATCCGGAGGATATCGGACGTACTTATGATGGTGATGTTATCAGAATCAATTCACAGTCCGGTAAGGGTGGTGTTGGATTTATTCTTGAGACAAAGTATGGCTTCAATCTTCCAAAGGCAATGAAGGAAGATGTTGGTTATGCAGTTAAGAGTGTATCCGATCATGGACATAGAGAACTTAAGCCTGACGAGGTTTACTCAGTATTTAAGGATCAGTATGTAAATATAAATACTCCGATCGAGTACAAAGAGTGTCACTTCCAGCAGGTTGATGGTATTAAGTGCGAGCTCACTATTGAAAGAGATGGAGTTCATAAGGTTTATCATGGACAGGGAAATGGCCGTCTTGATGCAATAAGCAACGCAATAATGAGACACTTTGCAGTTACATTTGAAATAGTAAACTATGACGAGCATGCTCTTACAAGAGGTTCAAATTCACAGGCCTGTGCATATGTTGCGATTCAGGTAGAAGGCGAAACCGATACAATCTACGGAGCGGGAATTCACACAGATATTATTGAAGCTTCGGCTTATGCACTTGTAAGTGCCGTGAACAAAGCACTTCAGTCACAACATCTTAAATAATAAGAGGTCATTATGGCAATAGACGAAATGGACAACGTAATACATATTGGCGGTTCTGAGGAAGTCAGACGAAGCAATGAAAGAATGGTTGCCAAAAGAAAAAGAGTCAGAACCAGTATTGTTCTGATAATCTTTATTCTTATGGTACTCGTAGGTGTTGTCCTTTTCGTGTACCTTAAAATGCGCAGCTTTAATGGAATTAAGGTTGTGTCATCTGCTGATACTGTTTATGAAGCAAATGCTGAGTACCTGAGATTCGGCAAGAATCTTCTGAGGTATACTCCTGATGGTGTTTCCTATATTGATTCGAACGGAGATACTGTCTGGACATCGGGAATTGATTACAAGGTTCCTATTGCTGAGACCAGTGGAGATTATGCCATAGTAGCAGACAAGGGTGGAAACCAGGTGGCGGTTTTCAATGTAGAGGGACAGGTGAGTTCTGTAAGTATGCCATATTCAATCTGTGATATTGACGTGGCTAAGCAGGGTGCCTTTGCAGCTATTCTGGAATCCAACAAGACCAACTACATAAATATGTACGACAAGAATGGAAATATAATCTATGAAATGCAGACTTCCATCGATAAGAGTGGTTATCCTATGGACATAACCGTGTCAAACGATGGAAAGAAGCTTTTCACCAGCTACTTTAAACTTGATGGAGTAAATATCAAAAACAACCTTACAGCTTATAACTTCGGAACTGTAGGTCAGAACGAAAATGCTGACCGTATGGTAGGAGGTTACTCCTTTGAAGAGGAAATGATTCCCAAGGTTGAATTTATCACCAATGACATAGTAGCTGCATTTTCAGATAAGGAAATTCTTCTATATAATATGAAGGAAAAACCATCTGAACGAGGCAAGGCAGAATATGGCACAGAGATCAGCAGCATATTCTACAGCGAAGAATATCTTGGGACTATAAAGAGTAATCCTGATTCAGGAAGCTCTGCAGATTATATTATGACAATTTATGATAATACCGGTAAGAAGGATTTTGATTATGCCTTCAGTATGACCTATGACAAGGTTTATGCGGCAGAAGATGAAGTCATCATCACCGGTGGAAATCAGTGCCTTATTGTACAAAGAAACGGAAGGACTAAATTCTCCTATACCTTTGACAATATGATAAAGTCCATGATTCCATCTTCAAAGAGTAACGAATATATAGTTACATTTGAAAACAAAACAGAAACCATAAGACTGAGAACTGAGGATAAGTAAATGTACTATATTGTATTCTGCATTCTTGCCATACTGATAATGAGCAGTATTATTGGATTCAGACGCGGACTTTTCAAAACGCTGTTTGGCTTTCTGGCTCTCATCATCACTATTGGCCTGACTTATGTATTAAATCCAATAGTTACTTCATATATAATAGATAATACTGAGATTGATGAGTATATAGAAAACAGGGTTTATTCGAAACTTGAGTCGGATATTAACAGGAGGGTTGCCGAATCCTTTAAGGATTCCGGGGTTACAACTGACCTGAAAGCCCTGACTGCTGAAGAAACCGGTCGTATCATGGAGGAAAATCCTGACAAGGCGACTCAGATTCAGCTTATTGAAGGACTCAATCTTCCTAAGGGGATAAGAAATAACATCATCGAGAATAATAATGATGAAATGTATAACACCCTGGGAATAACAACCTTCTATAAATACATTTCCAGCTATGCTGCAAGACTGGTGGTAAATGCCCTGGCTTTTGTTGGCACACTGATTGCAATCCGGCTTATTCTCCTGCTTATCAATATAATAGGAAATATTATGATCGAGGAAGTTGAAATCCTTAAGGGTGTCGACAGAACCGGTGGTCTCCTTTTAGGACTGGGCGTTGGTTTCATGATCGTATGGATATTCCTGATAATAGCCAATATTGCATTTGGCTCAGCCTTTGATGGAATGATTGAAGGAAATGCTATTCTTCAAAAAATAAATGATACAAATATACTCATGAAAATACTCATGAATGTATAAAAAATATGGCATAAATACTACAAAAAAAACACTCAAAAAAAAGTTTAAAAAAATTTTAAAAAAAGTGTTGACATTGGTAAATCAAAGTAGTATTATAAACAAGCTGTCGCAAAACAAGAGAGCACACAATGAAGGACAACATAAGGGTTTGCGACTTTTTGTTCGCTGAAAAGCGGCATATGTACTTTAACAACAGAATAATGATGACAACCCCGAAAATTCTTTGAAAAATGTTCAACAAGGTTGAACAAAAAGAATATTCGGAACTGAACGAATCAAAACCTAACAGTAAATGTTGGAATGGTAAAAACGTTAACGTTT
>JAILMQ010000153.1 GCA_024692605.1 Eubacterium sp. | reverse complement strand
AAAACATGTCTTCCCTTTAATAAAGGATGACATTTTTGCTCAGACCATATCGCTCGCGGTTTACAAATTATGAAACTTCCTCCTTAAATAATATAAAATCCCGTTATCGTTTTATACTGTATATGTGATTCGTTTTATTATAGAAAGATTAAATACTAATACATATTCTATTTTCTAAATTTCTACTCTACGCTCGGGAGTACAAATCCGTTAATTTTAAATGGTTCCGGTGCCTCTTGGATGACTGTTATGTTCAGGTCCCGGAGTTGTTTTACTATGTGATTGACGTATCTGTCGTCATTGTTTCTTTGCATGATGTTGATGTCAATAGGTTCGGTAAATGTAATATTGTCAACATGATATTCCATAATAATTTCTTTTAATCCTCTTTAAAATATTTGTTGCTTCTTTTTAATAGAAGCATATAGCATAAATCAAAACCATATAACAGATTGTTTTGGGAACCATGAGCATTCCCAGCTTTGGGTATTTCTTACCGAGTATTGCAACCGGAAGGTAAAACAAAAAGCTCAGTATTATACATACGATCATTGTCTTATAGAATCCTACAGGATATATACGTGCATGTCTGATTACATTTATCAGACCACGGACAGTTAAGATACCGATCAATACGAAAGGTATGTTACGGATAACCGCCCACTTGACATTCGGTTCCGATGAAAACCATCTGTTCCAGGGAAGCAGAAGAATCACTACTCTGATAACGGTAAGGGCAAGTATTCCCTTTTCTATAAACATATTGTACTCCAGCCCGTGGTACTCCATACTATCCGCAAAGCCAATAAGTATGTTATAGAAAAATGTCATGGTGATGGAGGAAACAAGACTTCCGATTCCAAACATGAAATCCTTTTTCTTAAGCTTTCCTTTGAAATCATACACGATTCTCGGAATCAGATGAAAACAGTCGCCGAACACCAAAAGGAAGGCAAGCATGATACCAAATGTAAATCTATGTGCATCCATTCTACCGGGGTCATTAAAATCCACCTGTCCGACAGTATAGACCGCATCATACCTGATCTTCATTATGATGATCATACCAACCATAAATAAAAGATAAAAGAGGCAGAAGAAAGCCTCTCCATATCTCGCACCCTTTGGGCGTTTGTCCTTAGTTGCTTCTGACATATTAAAAAATAACCTCTCTTATTATGAAATAATACATGGCAGTCCATGTTCTTCAAGCTGGATGTCCAGTTCGATCATGTCATATATCTCGTTCTCGATAAAGTATGTGAAGATTATATCTGTCATATCACTTGGCGAAAGTGCATAGCCGGCTCTTGCAAGAAGATCTTTTGATTCGTCAAGGTTGAGTCTGGCACCTACACAAAGACAAAGTGCCGTAATCTTCTGCGGATGATAATCCACATTGTTCTTTATCTTGGAGAAGGTCTTCTTATCTACTATAGCACGTTTATAGACTTCTGCATTCTCCATATTCTTATCCTGAATAAGATATAGCAGATATTGAGAAAATGTATCTGATCTATGTTTTATTCGTTCCTCGAGTTTTGATTCATGATACTCTCCGAAGAACATATCATCATCTGATGCAGACATCTCAGGTTCGGAATAATCGCAACATTCGTCATATATATCTTCTCTTTTCTCAAACCTCGACGCCCTTTGTGGTCTTCTAAGCTTGTCACGGAAGCTGGTATTTCTCTTTTCAATTTTAGGTTCGCTAGGAACACTTCCGGAAGGTCTATAGTACCCACCATACTCTTCATCTATTCTCTTCTCTACATAGTTCTGATCGATGTACTCTTCCAGATCCGGATATATCTTTCCACCAAGTGCTGTCATCTTATCGCCGAAAACAACCAGGTATACCAGCATATCATGACGTATAAGGAAGGCACTTATTTCATCAATGGCTATACGCATACCCTCTTCCTTGGGATATCCGAAGCCTCCTGTAGAAATAAGTGGAAATGCTATCGATCTGATGGAGTGCTCAGCAGCCAGCTGAAGACTTTTTCTATAGCAGGAACGAAGCTTCTCCTCTTCACCTTCAGAACCATCTATGAAATAAGGACTTACCGCATGAATAATATACTCCGCCGGGAGATTAAAGCCAGGTGTGATAAAGACTTCGCCCTGCGGTACATTTCCGATATTGTCCCTACGATAAGCCAGGAGTTCATCATATCCCGCAGCTTTGTAGATGGCGGTATCACAGCCGGTCCCAACCTCTACAAATTCATTTGCAGTGTTGACGATGGCCTGGGTATTCATTTTTGTAATATCATTTCGAACGATTTTAAATGGCATAGTTCTTTCTCCAATTTATCTGTTTGACTGTTTCTTCCTAAGATTATGGTACAGTATAAATCCAACCATAAGACCCAGGAGCAGTGCTATGGCAACTTCGATTATGACAAGGAATAAGAATATAAATCCTGCGCCGCCCATTCCTTTATATGACATGATATCGAAGAGCATATTATTTTTGTCATAGGTCACAACACTGTATCCATCTTTCTCCCCAAGAGTCTTCTCAACAACGCTGAAGAGTTCAAATGTAAAAAGACCTGACCTCTTTCTGATAAAAGTTCGGCCATCATCAGAGCCAATTTTCTTCGCTTCATCAATAAGCTCATCAACTCTTGCCTGTTTATCAGAATCTACAGAAGAAAAATACATTACAGAATATTCATTTTCCAAAGAAGTGATTCCCTCTCCAAGAGAGAATTCATCTTTCATATCAATATACTCGTAGCCTTCTGCCTCCAAAGCATCCTTATCAACTCCGGATATATCGATAAATCCCGTTTCCGATTCCGATGCTTTTCCACTGAATCCATGAAAACTAAGTTTTGAAGGAATAAATTCATAATCTTTATAATAAATTCCCTCAGCCTCAAATACCAGAGTGTCTGCATCTTCTCCAAACTTACTTATCACATCCTCAATCTGCTTAGAAAGTGAATCATCAACACATTTATAGAATAAAAGTTTCTTATTATTATCTCCATCTTCCTGATCTTTTTTAACAAGCACTAATGAGTTTTCCTTAAGCAAGCTGTTCATATCAGAATCGTAGTAATTATTTGCTCTGTAAATCCCTAATTTTTTAAGAGATTTATCATTCTGGTCTGAATGGTTAATGGCATCATTCAAAAATGTAATATAGTAGCAAAACTGTTCGTAAGCCTCATCCTCAGGAACGATGCCGTCTTCATAATAAGCTTTGTATCCCCGGTCAAACACTTTACAACTAATTCTCTCATTTACATCTTTAAAGTTTTGTTCTCTTATTTTATTTACGTGTGCCAACTGAATTGATATTACGATGGTCACTAGCAAAATCGCTACAAGGAGCGATAAGCCGATTGTCTTAAATGCAAGTTTCATTTTTTTGTCCTTTTATTTATTTTTTATCTCTATTCTATCCAGGATACCCTGCACACCTACATTCTGGTGGGTCAGATACATCCTGTTCACATCTTCGATGAAGTCTATATCAGCAGCAGTTTTCCTTTGAATCTTCTCTATGGAATAGCCTTTGTCGATGTACTTCATAATCCGTGATACCAGACCATACCATTCAGAATGTTGAGGGGTTTGGTATGTTTTAGCATGCCCATAATAAATCGCTTTCGGTTTCTTCTCCAGAAGCTTGTTCCAGCTCTTCTCTATCTCGGTTCCCTTGTGCAGTTCAAGTTCATATAGTGGATTCAGGTCACCCACGAAGAGACTTCCTTCATCCAGCCAGAGGGATATGGAATCCTCACTATGCCCCGGAGTGTGAATTATCTCTCCGTCTATACCAAGAGACCTCAGGAAATCACGACTCTGTTCAATGGTGATTACATTTAAAGAATCATCTTTGATGGGTTCGTAATGCACTCTCGTATCCTTGGCAAATATCTGATCAGAGGAATGAACAAAGGGACGCTGCAGGTCAACTATGGTAATTACCGGTCCCTGATCTGCAATCTCCTGCGCAATGCCCATATGATCAGGATGGAAATGTGACACAAGGATATGATCTATATCCTGAAGCTTTTTACCCACTGATCCAAGAGCTGAACAAAACTGAACAAAGGTTCCGGCCCATCCGGTATCAAAGAGAATTGTTCCTTCACTTCCCTCAATCAGATATGTATTGGTATTTGAATATTTAAGTTCTGAGATAATCGTTTTCATTAGTCTGTCCGTTTTAATTGTTTATCTTTCTACCTGTCACTGCTTCAAAGTTGTACTTAACTATTCCAAGATCAACCTTAGTAAAAGGGCCTTTCTGAGCAGTTATTATTACTTCATCATCAACAAGTGATACAAAGAATTTCTGCTGATTAAGTGCTGTTGGAGCCATCATTGCAGCCACCATACCATTCTTGAACCAGGTAGGCATATCCTCTTCAGATATATTGCACAGTTTTGTAACCGGTTTTGACTTATGCTTTATACCATCGTTATCTCCATAGCCAAGGGCAATTACACAAACTATTTTATCGCCCTTTTCTTTATCTGCTTTACATTTGCCTTTACCATAGGTTCCACCAACCCAGCAGGTGTTGAGATTCATATCCTGAGCTTTCAGCACCAGCTGCTGTCCGTAATAACCACATTTTTCTTCAAGGTTTTCCAGATTCTTGTCGCCAACTAAAGCTATATAGTTTACTACATTCTTAAACCTTCCATAGGTTGCCAGAAGAGTCTGAAAACATTCCGGATCATCATAGATTATCTGAATCTTTAGACCGCTTTCTTCATTAAACTCTTCTGCCAGTTTATTTAGTACTTCTCTTTTTTCGACTTCGATGGACTTCTCTGTAAACTGGCGAACACTGTGTCTTGCTTTAATTAATTCTTTGATATCCATATAAAACCTTCTTTCTATATAAATAAATCAACCGGTTACTATCTCAAGACTGTCAGATTCAACATGACAGCATAGAAATATTATGTCAACCCCACTCTCTCTTGCCTCATCCATAGCAGTGCCGAACTCAGGGTGCATCTCTCTATTAGGCTGAACCTCTGTGACACCATCCATTTGTATCACATATGCAAGGGCTGCATTATAGCCATCCTTCTTTGCCTTTATAAGTTCTCTGATATGTTTCACACCTCTTTCGGTTGGTGCGTCGGGAAAATAACCCATGCCATCTATCTCAAGGGTGCAACCCTTAACTTCCATCAGATACTTCGAGTCGCCCCGCTCCATGTAGAAATCTATCCTTGAATCCCCATAGGTGTATTCCGGAACAACCTTGGTATAATCCTGCTTCGCCAGCCATTCCTTAACCACCTTATTAGGTGCCTGACTGTCAATATTAAACAGTACGCCGGTAGACTTTCTTACCGCCACAAGGTCGTACTTTGTCTTTCTGTCCGAAGTACCGGGAGCCGTGAGCCATACCTCACATCCGGGGATCAGAAGTTCCTTACATCTTCCTGTATTCTTTACATGAACTATCTCTTCCTTACCATCTATATCAACCACAGCTATAAAGCGATTGGGTCGTTTTATAAAAGTTGCTTTAGTAATGTTTTTGTATTTCATATCTATCCTACTAATCTGCTGTCTGAATTATTTCTGCTTTTGCATTCTCATCGTCCATTATTATCTCGTCCACGTGGCCTACTCTGATTGTTCCACTGGCTGGATTTTTAATGCTGATCATATCTCCTTTTATGTCGGCATCCACATCTGACTTCTCAAAGGAAAGATCTGCCTCTTCCATCCTGCAGTTTATAAGCTTCAGGTTCTTACAATAACAAAGCGGCTGGGTACCAATGATGGTGCAATTCTCAAAAGTTACATTCTCGCAGTACCAGGCATGATATTCGCCCTTAACATAGCAGTCCTTGACTATGATATCCTTCGCATGCCAGAAGGCATCCTTTGTATCAAACCTGCAGTTGGTAAACTGAGAATCGGATATATATTGAAATGAATACTTTCCCTTCATGGTGATATCTTCGAATTTAAGATTAGTGGACCGCATCATAAAGTATTCACTCTCAATAGTTGTATCTTTCATGGCGATATCATTTACCGACCATCCGAATTCAGGAGACACTATATCGCAACCAGAAATCTTTATACCACTGCACTCTCTAAGTCCCTTAATACCGTGCAGCTTTGTATTCTCAATCTCAATATCATTTGAATACCAGATAGCAGCACGACAAAGTTTTGTCATCTCACTATTCTTTATCTTAAGGTGATCAACGTGCCAAAATGGATATCTCAGGTTGAAGAAGGATCCATCAACAACAACATTCCTGCTCTCCTTCATGGCGCTTTCACCATCCGCCGGTCCATCAAACCGGCAATTCTCTACATGTATATCATCACTGCCATACAAGGCTCTTTCTTCATCAAAACTCAAGTCTTTGTATAAAGTCATTAATTCATCCTCTTAGATAAATCCGTTAATAAATAACCATTGTTGTTTTTTGATTTTGGAAATGTTTTTCTTAGAAACTTTAATTTTCTTATAATAAAATCTAACGTTATATCCCTTATCAATACTTACTAACCGACCATTTTTGTATTTTAACTTATAATCTTTTTGATATAATTTTTCGCTTTGTTTGCATATATTACCTTTTGAATCATGTTTATATGTAGTTACAATTGGGCCATTTAATCCTGGTTTTAAAGTCATCTTTCTAAGATGATTTTTCTTCCAATAATATGTGTTGACACTCGTCTTGTCTTCCCTAACTGTAACCTTTTTTTTCAGTTTTCCCTTTTTGTAATAGAACTTCTGTGTGTAATCTGCAGTATTATCACTGGTACAGTAAGCACTTTTGATGTAATTGGATGAATTATAAGAATAAGTAAAAGATCCGCCAAAATCACCGGTATTTTGAACTTGTTTTGTAACGAACCCTTTCTTGTTATAGGAAAAAACAACCTCCCAATTTGAACCAAAAGAAGGATAAGTGATTTTCGAAAGGACATAAACAGTCTTATATCCAGCTGCCTCAGATGTAAAGCTTCCAAAACTAGAAAACATAATCACAATAGCCATAGCTATTAACACTTTAAACTTTACATTATTTTTCATAAAACCTCCCCAAAATCTATTAAGATTTTAATCAATGCTACACACGATTAACCACTCTTCTATAGTACCATATTTCCTTATATCTATAAACTAAAAAAGTGATGCCATGAGGACTGTTCCCATGGCATCGTTTAGCCTACTTTTGAGGTGTGAGTTATGCTACGATTTCGTTCTTTGATTCTTTCTTTTCTTTTTGCTTGTTTCTGCCCCAGGCAAAGATCATTCCTGCTACACTGCAGCCACATCCTGATACTACCAGAGCTACGATTATACTTCTGATTGTCCAGTTATACATAAGGGGTGTTATTATCATGAGTTCCCAGATGATTCCGATTGCAAATCCTATGAATGCTCCTAAAACAAGATCCTTCTTACTTACTTTCTTTGTTGTATTCTCCATACTTTTATCCTCTCTTTCTATATGTATTATTCCGATTGGTTTCCTTTGTTTTATCTTATGTCTGGATAATACAACACCTCATGAATAATGTTATTAATTCTGTTGCTAATGGCAAATAACTTGTCGTGAATGGTATTTTCATCTTATAATCTATAAAAAAAGAGTCCTTAGATTCCCCAAAGCCCTTAAATATAGATAACTCCATATATTTCACTATTTTTTTATATAATAAAGCTGTATAATCACACCCAGAAGCTGTATAATGATGTCATCACTGTAAAGGAGGTTAATCGTAATGAAAAAATTTAAATATTTTATAATGGTTATAGTTTTCATAATTAGCATACTTAGTTATAGTCAAGTCAACTATGCAACT
>JAILMQ010000128.1 GCA_024692605.1 Eubacterium sp. | reverse complement strand
CGGCTCCCCATGTATTCCGAACACCAGAAGCGTATCCTGGTTCGACGGCATATCCAGTTCCCGGACCATTTTCTTCTTCCATTTAGCGGAAAGCTTCCAGTGGATCATCTTCACACTGTCTCCACGCTGGTAATCCCTGATGTCCAGAATCTCTGTAGGGTCGTTACCTTTTCTGCCGAGATAATTCTCCATCTTCGAGCTGTGGGTTCTCTGTTTCAGAGCATCATCCGCCAAAATATCCATATCCTTCGGATAAATGTAAAAATGCCCCTTACTCACTGCCTTACATTTTTTCTTCACCAGTGAAAAAGGATCTCTCAGCTCCGCATTCAATATATCAGTTTCGACCTTGCCGCAGAACAAAGTCTCCAGCTTGATCTTATCCGTCTCGCGACCAAAAGGTCCTATCATATAGCTGCGCTGAATATCCACTTTGGAATCCGTCAAAAGGTTCATGACTCTGATCACCATGTCGCAGCAGAATATGGGAAAGATGGTCTTGTTGCGGATATTAATCTCAATCGCACCGTTAACCTGTCCCTCAGCCTGTGAAAGGGTCTTTACTTCAATGGACAGACTTCTTGCCGCTACCAAGGATGAAACCACAGCAAAAACAACCGCAATGACCATAGTCATCAGCAGGTAAAATGTAATCTTTTCGTTTGTCCAAATATATATGCCTGCCAGAATGATAAACAGCAGCAGGCATAGAATTCGTTGTTTCATATATATCCCCTTCAGAGATTTTCTGATAAGAAGCTATCCTTTAAGAAGCTCCGGTTTCTTTACATTATTCATGATGTCATTGATCACATCCTCTGATGTAAGTCCTGCACGCTTAGCTCTTCCTGCCAGGAACAGACGGTGTGCGCAGCTGTCAGAGAATACAGCAGTAATATCATCCGGAACCACATAATCTCTACCTTCAAAATACGCCTTAGCCTTTGCCATCTTCATAAATGCGATCATTCCACGAGGGCTGATACCAAGAACGATATCCTCCTTATCTCTTGTGTTTGCGCAGAGCTCGATGATGTATTTCAGAAGTTCATCACTTATCATTACCCCATCAACTTCCTTACGGATCCTGATAACATCCTCCGCACTGATTATCTGCTTAATATTCTTAAGATGATCGGTACCATCAACATTTTTCAGCATCTCAAGCTGTGCATCCTCATCAGGATAACCCATGGAAAGTTTAACCATGAATCTGTCCAGCTGTGAATCCGGAAGTGGCTGTGTACCACTACTTGTAACAGGGTTCTGGGTCGCAATAACGATGAATGGATCCGGCAGCATATGTCTCTCGCCATCAACTGTAACCTTGCCCTCAGCCATAGCCTCTAAAAGTGCCGACTGGGTTTTTGCTGATGTACGGTTAATCTCATCACCCAGAAGAAGATTACACATTACTGCTCCGGGCATATAGCTGAAAGCATTAGTACTTTCATCGTAAAATGTAGTACCTATGATATCACTGGGCATGGTATCCGGAGTAAACTGAATACGCTTATTCTCAAGTCCCAGCGCATTTGAAAATGCCATGGCAAGGGTGGTTTTACCAAGTCCGGGCACATCCTCCAAAAGAATATGGCCCGACGCAAAAATCGCCATCATAACCTTTTCAATAACTGCTTCCTTACCCTTAACAACCTTTGTGATCTCCTTCATCAGAGAATTCATTACTTCATTCTTAATCATTCTTACGTCCCCTCTGGCATCAATTTATTTAACTACGTATTTTGCATATAGCACATATTCATGCCATGCAAGTCCGTCACTGTTTATTCGAAGGGCCTTGTCAGCCTCATAGACAGCGGGATAATCAATCTTTGTTTTATATTCTGAATCTGTATATATTCCTTCAAGCACATACTCTACTCCGGTGTCCTCGTTCTTATATTCCTCCGGCAGTCCCAGTGAATCGGAAGAGGAAACTTCAAAGCTTGTTGTAAAGTTAAAGTTTGCCGTCTGATCCACATTATTTCCCGTATCCACCTTAAGGGAATCGTAGTAAACATTATACGGAATTGATAGAGATACTTCTTCGTAGCTCACTGTAAGACTGGTCTTTCCTGCAGTTTTTGTAGAATATCCGGATATCTGATAATCATCTGCTCCAAGATCCTTTGTGGTTCCATCTGCCATCTCGGCGGTAAATGTCTGACCTGCCACCACATCACTCCAGCTCACCTTCCCGCGGACTGTAAATCTTCTTATGGAAGACTTAAGTGCAACAGGGAAGTTATTTATCTTATATCCCTCATTTATGGAAAAACCATTATGAGTGATGGTACAGCTGTGATCACCAACCACCTTCATCTCCATACCTGAAACACTAAAATCAGCTGCGGATATATTTTCTGTACTGCCATCAGCCATATTGGTTACGACCACCATATCGGATTTGGAAAACTCATCCCCATATCTGTAACTGTACCGCTTTTCCCAGCTGCTGCAGGTTATTCCCAACTCATAATTCAAAATGGTATATCCAAGAGCTTTTGTGAAACCATAATACTTGATATTGATATTGCCCGGTCCAAGTGTATTAGGGTCAAATCCCTCAATAGTACAATTCTCAATAGGAATTCTTTCAATATCTCCATTATCATATTTACCCTTAACACTTATGGCAGCCGTATTCATTGGCTTGCCATAAAGAAGGCTGTCACTTCCGGGCCATGTGCAGATAAGATCAACAAGTTTTTTAGCCTTCTTAACCGCCTTCGGTTTTCCCGGCTTCTTTCCACCATCACCCGTTCCCACCGGGTCACCATCGCCATCCTCCGATGCCACATCAGAAGTCCCCTTGGAAGTAGTCTCCTCCGCATCTTCCGACTCCTCAGTTGTTTCCTCGGTAGAAAACTCAACATCGTCGTCATCCATAGTTACCTCTTCATTCTGGGCAACCTCAGTTTCTTCAGTTGTGGCTTCGTAATTCATTTTATTATTCATGACATACGAAAAGGGCTTACGCTCTCCTGTAACTAAAGCATAAACCACATTTCCGAATAACAGACATATGATTATTGTTGCAATTATCACTCTGTTTTTATTCATAATTTTCTACTCCGATTATAGCTATCAACTACATTTTCATCTTACCATATCGCTGTTTTCGCCGCAATTAAAATACGTTCTATAAACTACATCCATGGGGTAGTCAATCTACAATCCATACACCTGTTTCTTCAGATCTTGACCGCGCTGGAACTGACTACACATTTCAATCTTTTTTTCATACCACGTCCCGACACTTTTTGCGTATTTCTCATCTATCTGCGAATCCTTCATATATAAATCTATAATCACAGATGCAGGTGGTAGTTTTGACAGATCCAGAACATCCCGATTTTCAACATGTTCAAGTAAGGTTATTTCATCCGAGAAAAAACTGTTTGTTTTAAATTTATAATAATCCTTTTTCGAACGAGGTTTTGCCTTATCTACAAAGAACGAACCCCCGCTGTCAAAAATCGGAGCCATGCCTTTAAACTTCAATGTTTTTGCATCACGAATAAATCCTATATTATTTAAATGTCGGTCATATCCGGACATAATAAAGTCAACCATGATTTCATAATCCAAATTACGCTGCACTTCAGCTCTGTCCATCCCATATTTCTCACACATCTCGAGTAAATGTTCCAAAGGAGAAATATTATTCTTTATTTTTTCTGATGTATCCAGAGCATAGGCTGAAACCATCTCATTATTCTGATCTGTAAAAAGCTTACTGTAGCACCCAAAATCATATTCGCTATCCAGAATTTTAATCAGGTGATACGGAGTATAATTATCATAACCCTGTAACTTATGGATTTCCGTTGCGATTATCTCATTGATACTTTCACTTGACAGGTTAGATCTGTTGCCCTTTATCAAAACTCTATCGTTATCATTCATTATAGCCCAGGTCTTTTCAATCTGCCCCTGCAGTGAACCATTAGGTGAGTAGTGAGGTACTCCTGTTTCATCATCTTTTTCGTTTTCAAAATGTATTATATGTTCTTTAAACGGATTATCAAAAAGATTTACATCCTCCCATTTAAGATTACTGTCAACAGGTTTAATCCAGAAGTAGTCAGTCAGACTTAATCCGAGATTCCTTACAAGATATTCAGAAGGTAGATTAAATCCTCTTTTTTCCAAGTATGATTTTATCTTTCCCTGACCAATTGGGACGCTTCTATCATTCCACCAATCCCTTATCCAGGTTGGCTGATAACGATATTGAAGCGGCGCAATATCCAGGTTTTCATCTACAGGAGAGTATTTTGCAATGCCTCCCTGTTCATCCAAAAGAAGAAATGTAACTATATCGTTTTTTCTCATCAAATAGAATCGTTTATCCATGATTCAAACCTCATTTTTTCCATCGTATCTTCATATTCAAAACGTGCCATATCTTTTACATACTTTGAATTAGGAAGATTGATCTTACAAAGATACGTTTCCAGTACCTTTCCATATATATTCATACGAACAAAAAACTTTTTATCCTTGATAATTATCCTGTAGCCATTTTCTTTAGGTTCCGGCTTTTTCTCTTCATAAAAGTCATATGGTGAAATATCCAGAAAAGTACATATGCTCATAACATATCCAAATCTGATTTTATTAATATCAACCCGATTATTTACAATATCATTAAGCGTACTGTACGGAATATTCAGGCTTTGAGCCATCTGTTTTATTGTAATA
>JAILMQ010000050.1 GCA_024692605.1 Eubacterium sp. | reverse complement strand
TATCTATACAGGCAACAAGACATTCACTGGTGTCAGTATTACAGAAATAGTAAATAGTTCTTTTACCGGTTGACAATTCCTTTTCGAATTTATATGTCTTGGTGTACTTAAAATTGACCTTATCAAAAGTGTCTTCTTCTTTACCGCCAATCTTCAGCCCATACATTTTAAAACCACTGTTTGAGAAATATATTCCTGACTGATGTTTTTCGATATAGAATACAGAAAAATTATCAGCAGAATTACAGCTTACATATTGATCATTGTATATAGGTGTTTCTTTACTGAAAACAACTTCCTTCTGGAAATCAAGATCCAGCTTCTGACTAAGCTCCGCCTCTGTAAGTCCGGAATACTTTGATATATCAAGTGCAGAATCATCGGTTCTTGCAGGACCATTCTTTACACGTGGATATACCACAAATACACCAAGTCCCACCACCAGTAAGATACCAAGAACTATAGCAAGTCTCTTTAATATCTTAATTACCTTATACTTGGTATCATCGTATTCTACATTCCAATCAATCTTTGAAGCCTGTATCGGAGTCTCTACATTTCTTCTGACTCCTCTACGTCTTTCAGGTGCATCCTCAGGAAGTTCCTTCTCTTTAAAAACCTCAGGATCATAAACCTGTTCTACTTCAACATCCTTTACATCGTCATAACCCTTTAAAAGATCCGTAAAGGAACCATCAGTATAATTTCCATCATTACCCATTGTTAACATCCCCACGTAATTGCTATGTACCGTTCCATAGCAGTTAAATATTTCTTTAAATACAATAAGAAAAGGCCAAAAACCTTGTCTACACAAAGTCCTCAGCCCTCCTGGAGTGGGCCGCCGGGGGCTCGAACCCCGCACACCCTGATTAAGAGTCAGGTGCTCTACCAAATGAGCTAGCGGCCCGTTTATACGGGTACTTCTGCTGAAGTACCAAGATAGTATATATCAACAGATGAATTTTTGCAACATTTTTTTCATAGATTGTTCAAATTTAGATATATGTTACAAAATCAAAGGAATTTTTATACATTTTTTCCATCACTAAGCCATTTTTATTATAATTTTCTGACATTTATATTAGCTATTTACAGGCCAGCCTAAAGATCTGAGTGGCCACATATCCGGCTCCATACCCATTATCAATATTTACAACGGTTATTCCATTTGCACAGGAATTAATCATGGTAAGAAGAGCCGACATTCCTCCAAAGCTTGCTCCATATCCAACAGAGGTAGGAACAGCTATTACAGGATTTTTGACAAGTCCTCCAACAACACTTGCAAGAGCACCTTCCATACCGGCAACTGCAATAACGCAGCAGGCCCCTTGAAGCTTATCCTTCTGTGAAAGAATTCTGTGAATACCACTTACACCCACATCATATATTCTCTCCACCCTGGCACCAAAATATTCTGCAGTCTGTGCTGCTTCTTCTGCCACAGGAATATCAGCAGTTCCTCCGGAACAAACAACGATATATGGAAAACTATCATCCGGCTGCTTATCAGATTCCTTAACCGGTTCTACCTTAAGTATACGTGAAACTTTATCATACTTGGCTGTTGGAATAACACTTTTTATAAGTTTATACTGGTCCCTGGTTGCTCTGGTTCCAAAAACCTGTCCGTCCTTTTCAAAAAGTTTCTTATATATTTCCACCAGATACTCGTCCGGCTTTCCCTCACAAAAAACCACTTCGGGGAATCCTGTCCTCTCTGCTCTGTCTGTATCAAGTTTTGCAAACTCTAATTCTTCATAATTCATATGGCACCTGCTTTTGATTCTTACTAACTCTCTGCTATTATCATACTTCTAACAATACCCGGAATTTCATAATCTCGCTTTCCGGCCCCAAGACCTGTTTTAACAACACGAAAGCTTTCCGGCAATTTATTCCTAGTCTGAACCGCCGCAGCAAATGCTGCTCCCGTTGGAGTTACAAACTCACCTTTTCTTTCTGTTATTGATATGGGCACCCCGGTCTGCTCCGCAATTTTGAGAACTGCCGGCACCGGAACTGCCAGAATACCATGCTGACATCTGATAGTTCCTGTTCCATCCACCAGCTTAGTTATAATAATATCATCAACCTCATACTTTTCTTTGATATCTTCGAGACATACCGCAGCTGCAATAATATCCACAATTGAATCAACCGCTCCCACCTCATGGAAATGTACCTCATCAACCGACCTTCCATGAACTGCAGCCTCCGCCTCAGCAACGATTGTAAATATTTTAACTGCAAGCGCTCTGGCTTCTTCCGACATCTCTGCTGAGTTTATTATCGCTGTCACATCACTAAGACTTCTATGTACATGTCCATGATCATGGTGGTGTACGTGATCATGATGCTCATGGTCATGATGATGCTCATGCTCATGATGATGCTCATGCTCGTGATGATGTTCATGGTCGTGATGATGCTCATGGTGGTTATTTCCGTTCTCATTATTGTCGCCATGAGTATGTCCATACAAATATTCCATATCATGATCATGATTATCCTCATCAAGGATAACATCAAAATCACATGCCCTTATAGCAGACTTGGTAACATCAGAAATCTTAATATCAAATCCACCAACTGCAGCTTTAAGACTATCCATTATCTCATTAAGCTTATCTGCATCAGCCCCAAGATCCAGAAGAGATGCAACTATCATATCACCGCTTATTCCCGTATTACATTCTATATATAATGAATTTGACATATTATTACCTTTCTATTTTAGTACTTCATTCATCGACCCTGTACGATATCCCTTTAGATCCAGAGTCACATAAACCACATTTTCATTATCAAACAGCTTAGCTATTCTAAGTCTATAATCCGTTATCATTTCAATATCCTCTTCCGGAACCTCAATCCTGACCAGATATTTTCCGGAAGAAAGCTCATGCAGTCTGACTCTTACCTGCTCGAAACCATTATCAAAGAAAAACTGTTCGGCTTTTTCAACAAGCTTAAGCTTTTCCGTAGTGATTCTTTCTCCATACGGAATTCTGGTGGCAAGACATGCAAAGGTTGGTTTCTTCCAGGTAGGAAGATTCCGCTCCTTTGAAAGCATTCTTATTTCTGATTTCGTAAGACCTGCTTCCTTCAGGGGACTCTTTACATCCAATTCCTTTATAGCCTGCAGACCCGGCCTATAATCTCCCATATCATCTACATTGGAGCCTTCCACAATTGTCTGAATTCCAAATTCTCCGGCTTTTTTTATTATCGCACTGAATATCAGTTTTTTACAAACATAGCATCTGTTCTCAGGATTTTCCATTGCATCAGCCAAGGTCTCCTCTGATACCGGAATAACAATTCTGTTTATATTATTAGTTCTGCAGAATTCATCCGACTCTTTCAGTTCCCTTTCGGGATTAAAAACAGAGTCAACTGTGATTGCAATACATTTATCTCCGAGAATTTCTTCCGCAATGTTAAGAAGAAGTGTTGAGTCCACTCCTCCTGAGAATGCAACTGCAACACTTCCATATGATTTCAGTATACTTTTTAGATTTTTCAGCTTTTCTGATAGTGTTATAACTTCCATCAATATATACCTGATTATTACTCTGCCTGTTTCTTGAGAGCCTTTCTTACACTATTTCTGGGATCTGTTATGAGAAGTCTTACAACCCACACAACAAGAGCAAGCGCTATAACTGCAAGACCAAGAAATGTATCATTCAACATATCCTCAACTGCAGGAGTAAAATACTCAGCTCTAAGTTCAATATATTCAAAGATTGCATCAACAAACCACATTATTGATGCTCCCCAGAACATAAACATTAATATACCAAGCTGCATAGTATCATCTTTACGAAAATACCATTTAACCGTAACGAATACTGCAGCAAAAATAGTAATTAACAGTGTCATGTTAACCCCCTCGATTTATGCAGCTTCCTTAGCGGCCCTCTTCTCAATTCTACTTGTTACCACACAGATAATTGCCCAGATAAATGTAACTAAAAGAAGCATAGCAACTCCAACTGTAGCCATCTCACGGAACATTGCATACATATCTGCTTTATCAGACATTGCTGTAAGGAATGGGAAGAATGCAGTTATCTCACCATGCCAGATATGCTCAAACATAAGAAGGAATGAACCTCCGAGAAGCATGTAGGAAAGCCAGCTAAGCTTTTTGCTGAAAGGAACATGGAACTCTTCCCTTTCATGATCTTCTGTAACTGTTTTCTTAGTCTCTTCTTTACTTACTACCTTTTCTGCTACCTTTGTAACTACTGCACCGGCTGCAGGAACTATAAAACAAGCCATAAAACTCCTCCTTACATTATATAACTATTATTACCGTTCATTTTTTACTTCTTATTTCATAATATCAAAATTAATAATAAAGTCAACTCAAAACACGTGCGTCTACTTTTCTTTTCCAACAAGATCCTTTACCACCTCTCCGGCAACAATAAGCCCCATCGCAGAAGGAACAAATGCAATAGAACCCGGAGGTGTTGTTTTAACTGCCGGCTCTTCTGTAGAATAAACACATTTCAGACTTTTTATTCCCCTGGCTCTAAGTTCTTTTCTCATTACCTTGGCCAAAGGACAAACACTTGTCTTGTATATGTCTGCAACTTGAAATCTGGTTGGATCCAGTTTATTTCCTGCTCCCATTGAACTAATAATAGGAACATTGCATCTCTCTGCTTCCAACACAAGTGATATCTTAGCTGTTACTGTATCTACTGCATCAACAACATAATCATATTTGGAAAAGTCAAACTCCGAAGCCGTCTCCGGCAGATAGAAACAGTTATGAATATTAACCTCTGCTTCAGGATTTATATCCATAATACGTTCCTTCATAACCTCTGTCTTATATCTTCCAATAGTACTTCGAAGTGCTATGATCTGTCTGTTAATGTTAGACTCACTTACCTTATCACTGTCAACAAGATCAAGATGTCCTACTCCGGATCTGGCAAGGGCCTCGGTTACAAAGCCACCAACCCCGCCGATTCCGAAAATGATAACAGATTTATTCTTTAGTTTATTTACTCCTTCTTCTCCAAGAAGAAGCATTGTTCGAGAATAAAAATCTTCCATTGTATTTCTTTCTCATCCTATTTATGTATTACTTTTTTGTTGAAATTGCAGTGATCAATTCTTCTCCGGTCAGGTTGTTCTTTGTTGTATATACTTTGACATATTTATATTCATAAACACTGTCTGTATACTCAGAGCCATAGCAACTGGCAGATGAAGACATCCTTCGAGGTTTTGAAACTTTATCAGCAAAAGCCTTGTATGGAGCTTTTGCTTTAGTTAGCTTCTGCCACATGTCCAGTTCCTTCTTTGGCATTCCCACACCGGGATGGAATACATATACTTTCTTTTTTATCAGATATATTCCATAAAGTTCTTTACCATTTTTGTCATAATAATGATAATATCCATTTTTAAGAACCATCTTGTTTTTAACAAGGTTTGCTGACTTTCCGTCCGCTAGTTCTGTTCCATCAAAACCTCTGAACCAGTGGTCTTCTCTTGATTTCATAACAAATGGACAATAATCAGTACCATAATAGGTACTATTTCCAACCCAGGTAATTTCAGGGTCATAATATTCTCCACCTATCATCACAAGACTATGTCTTGTAAAACCATCAGCTTCGCCATCTCGACTACCATGAATTCTTCCTGTGATCACGATAGGATCAAAGCCTATTTCTCTGGCAAGTGCTGCAAAAGCACAGGCAAAACCAAAACAGTTACCGGAATGTGTCTCCAGCATATCACTAGCCAGACTTTTAGCCCAATCATCATCATCCAGATCAGGATATTTTCCGGCATATGAAAACCGGGACTTTGACGTCATGTAATCAAATGCATCCCTAAGCTTTGCATAGTCACTGTCATCTTCTGAACATATATCATCCAGAACATCTCTGCACTGTATTTTTAATCTAACATCCAAAGTTTCAAGTGCTGCCCCATCAACTCCAAAAAAGTATTTACCGATTTTTTTATTTGTAACAGCCCTGAAATACTTTTTTGAAAAATAATATAGCTTGTCACGATGTATCACATAACCGCTTTCAGCAACTGCGTTACTATTTATATAATACAGCCTGCCTCTACATTTTATTATTCGATGTGCCTTACTACTTTTCTTCAGCACACCCTTACTGTCAAAGTAATACATTTTATCCTTTACCCTGACAACACCTGATGGAACTGAACCATCAGAATACTTATATGCATGTTTTTTAGATTTTCCCGATTTTGTTTGTTTGTAAACCCATTTGCCCGTTTGTTCTGAAGATGCCGCATTTACATCAAATAATGAATATGAAAAAACAGATGTAAAAAGCAAGCTCAAAACCAGCAGGAGAATAACTGCTTTTTTCATTTTCATATACCTCTTAAAATCAACGATTATGTATTTTTCTTTGTACCCTTTATAGCATTTTTTCCAACTTTTTTAATTGTTCTTTTGATATTATACTACACCATTTCCTTGTATTTCAAACCCCGTTATTCTATAATGATTCTGTAAAATCTGTCTAATTAAAAGAAGAAATAATGCTATGAACATACCAACATATTTAGAAATAAATGTAATAAAAAATCATAAAGAAGAGATAGCAAGATTGGGGAGAAATGCTCTTATTGTTACCGGTAATAATTCTTCAAAGGCCAATGGATCACTTAGCTGTCTGGAGGAAGTTTTAACCGGAACCGGTACAAAGTATGCCATCTATGATCATGTTTTAGAAAATCCTTCTGTGGAAAATATAATGGAAGCCCGTAATATTGGAGTCAGCAAGGGATGTGATTTTGTAATAGGTCTTGGTGGCGGTTCAGCAATGGATGCCGCAAAAGCTATATCTATTCTACTCTTCTATAATAAAGAGTCTTCAGACTTTCTTTATCGTGCGCCTGAAAAAGATTATCTGGATGATGAGGGGCAGACCATATGTTTTCCTGTGGTAGAAATAGCAACCACCTGTGGAACCGGTTCTGAAGCAACAGGAGTTTCAGTTCTTTCAAGAAATGATCTTCAAACAAAAAAAAGCCTGCCTCACAGGGTTTATCCATCACTTGCACTTATGGACCCAACATATCTTATGTATGCGCCTTACAAAATAATCCGAAATACTGCCATCGATGTAATGTCTCATCTTATTGAAAGCTACATCAATACCGGAGCAACTGCCCAAAGCAAAGAGCTTGTTATAAAGGGCTTAAAACTCTGGAGTCGCGGAAAGGATATAATTCTTGGAAAAAGACAGGTGGGATATGTAAAAAATGAGCATCCCAACAATGTTACAGACTACATACGTCGTTCTCAGAACCCGGAACTTGCAAAGGCTGACGAAGTAACAGACCTTAAAATGCTTTCAGACATGCTGCTTGCTTCCAACATCGCCGGTCAGGCTATAGCAATTACCGGAACTTCTCTTCCTCATGCACTTAGCTACAGACTTACATATCTGAAGAATGTTCCTCACGGACCTGCCACAGGTATTTTCCAGCCGGGATTCATGAGCTATGCTGATGAAAGAACAGTACGTACACTTCTTCGCGCCATGGATTTTCAAACTCTGGATGACCTGAAGGCTTTTCTTGGCAAGACCTGCGATCTTAGAAATATATCAGAACTTGATTACAGTATAATTGTAGAAAATTCAATAAAAGATATCCTCAGTGAACCTGCCAGGATAAAGAAAGTTCCTTATCCTGTAAATCGCGAGGTACTTGAGGATATTGTTTCTTAATGTGTTATAACTCCCACATCATGTTATTCTATTTATCTGAACTTACATTCTATTACCATGCAATGATCCACCACAGGATGTACAGAAGAATGCATTGAAATTATTAGTCTGTCCACATATAGGACAACGGATCATCTGATTCCTGAAGGAATTCGGTACTATTCTCTGCTGCTGATATGGAGCCTGATAATTCGGATTTACATTATTATTATTATTTTGGTATATATAATTTCCATAGGTTGGAGCCTGATATCCACCGTATTCCTGATATGGATTGGATAGATTATCTACCCAGTAATTCCTATACTGTGGTGCTTCATACATTTTCTGATTTTCTTTTTTTGCTTTTACAATTCTTATTATCGTAAATACATCTGCAACCACTACAAATACTAAGAATAATAGATACAGAATCGGATTTCCCGTGAAAAGACAGAAGTCATAAAACGCATGTAGTGAACAAGCTATCAGATAACCCTTTATCAAAAATCCTCTACAGCCGGCTCTATCACCATAGGATTTTGCATACTTCGCATTTCCATAATAATATCCCATAAAGATTGCGCACATACCATGAGCCGGAATAGCCAGTAGTCCTCTTTGAACACCCATGGATATAATCTGCGTATTATCAAGATAATACTGCTGAACCAGATAAAGCACATTTTCTATTGCTGCGAAGCCCATGGACCCCGCTATACAATAGACTATTCCATCAAACTTATAATTAAAATGTCTGTTTCTCCAGGTTGGAAGGTAAGCGGCAATAAACTTTACACCTTCCTCTATTATAGCGACTCCGAAAAATGCTGATATGGCAAGTCTTAGCATCGGCATCCCACCAAAGATCAAATCAATAATTATCTCTGCAATCTTTTCAAGTATAATAGCCGGAATAGCAGAAAGAATTCCCAACCCAAAGATTCCCAAAAGAAGTCCAAGAGGTTCCTTCTCATGGCTATCCTGAAGATATATAAAGATCATTAATGCAACTGCCGGAATAATAGCTATTGCCAGCACAAAATATGGACTCATTTAAATCTCCTTTTATTTTAAACAATGGACCGATGGAATTATTCCAGCGATCCATTTCAGTTTATAAGAAACTGTTTTTTAGCGTCCCCGAGGGGATTCGAACCTCCGACCTACCGCTTAGGAGTGAGAACCGACAGCATTCAGATACTTATCCTAGTTCTTGAAAAGGGTCTTTAATTACCGTGCTTCCAGCATTTTCTGTGACTCCGGTTACCGGCTGTGA
>JAILMQ010000259.1 GCA_024692605.1 Eubacterium sp. | reverse complement strand
GACAGAGATAAGCTCTGCACCTATTGCTGGGACGGAAGAGAATAAAGATAAATTATCACCCACCGGGACGTGTCTCCGGTGGGTGATCTTATTTGTGATAGGGTTCGTTATTAATGATGCGGTAGCTTCTGTAGATCTGTTCCAGAAGGATAACACGCATTAATTGATGAGGAAATGTCATTGGTGAAAAGCTCAGATGAAAGTCTGAGTTTTTTATTATAGAATTATGTAAACCAAGTGAGCCGCCGATTACAAAGATTATATGGCTTATCCCATTGGTGGTAAGTCTCTGGATTTCTGAGGCCAGCTTCTCACTGCTCAGCTCTTTTCCGTTGATTTCAAGAGTTACGATATAAGTATCGCTGCCTTTATCAGAGATATACTTCATAAGCCTCCCGGCTTCCTTTTCCAGTATTATATCGATTTCCTTATCGCTGGCATTCTCATTTGTCTTTTCGTCGGAAACCTCAATGATGTTGAGAGTGCAGTAGCGGCCCAGCCTTTTGGAATACTCCGCTATAGCATCTCTGTAAAACTTCTCCTTAATCTTACCGACACATAAAATATCTATTTTCATGTTCATCCTTCCTCTACTTCATCAACCCACCGGGGTCAGACCCCTTTGGGTTACCTGTGACTTACTGTATAGACAAAATCTATTATAAAGTATATTATATACTACTATGAAGAATATGAAACTAAGTAAAAGAAAAATAATATTTGCAATTCTGTCGATTATCTGTATGGTGGTGATTTTTTGTTTTTCTGCCCGTAGCGCGGATCTTTCCACCCGGGATAGTAACGAGATCGGTCTCATGATAGGGGATATCACCATTGAGGATTTTAACCAGTGGCCTGAGGCTCAGCAGATCAGTTATGCGGAGTCCATTGACCATCCTGTTCGTAAGATGGCACATTTCCTTGAGTATATGACTCTGGGGATGCTTCTTTTTGGTGCTATCTATGACAAAAAGAACAAATATGTGTCAAATGTAATCCCTCCGTTTATTATCGGCGCGGTTTATGCTGCAACGGATGAGCTTCATCAGACTATTGTTTCCGGTCGCTCCGGCCAGATTACGGATGTGCTGCTGGATAGTGCAGGAGTACTGACGGGGCTGATTATTATTTCTCTTACTATTTCTTTGCTTCATCATTTTCAGAATCGTCATCAGGTTTCTTCTTCTGATTCGCTTTCTCTGATGGAGGGATATGATAAGGGTTCTCACTCATCAGAGGATAAGGAGTCTTTATCCTGATTTTTTCAAAAACATCATCTATATCTTTCTGAATTACGCCGGAGGTAATCAGTTCCTCCGCACCGTATTTAATAAGTTCGTCATTTATAATTCCATCATTTTCAGCGATGAAAAACAGAATATTTCTTTTGGCCAGGCTTTTATTAAGGGCTATAAGTCTGTCTGCGGCTGTGATGTCCACGTTGTTGATACCACTGGCATAGATGATAACAACTCTAGTGTTTTCATCAATGGCGTCCTCGATATCGCTGACAAATCTATCCACATTTGCGAAGAAAAGATTTCCTCCGAATCTGTATACCACGGCTCCCTGAATAGGCCGGGCATCTTCGTGAATCTTCAGGGAATAGAATCCCTCGTGTCCGGGTCTGATACCAACATATGTTCGTGGAGGCGAAACAGCAGTGCGGATTACTGAGAAGAAGGACAGTATCACGCCGATTACAACTCCGTAGATAGTACCGAAGAAAAGCACTCCCAGCATTGCGGAAATAAATATAATAAAATCCTGTCTGCTGGTTTTGAAAAGTCTCACAACCAGGTCGAACTCGCAGGCGCTTATTAATGCTGCGACGATTATACCCGTCAGAACAGGAACAGGCATTAGGGAAATGTAATCAGTACAGAAAATCAGTATAAGAGCCATGGAAATCGACGCAACTATACTGGTTATCTGGGAATGTCCGCCGAACTGTCTCACTATTGATGTACGGGAAACACTTGCGTTAACGGGACAGCATCCGAAGATTGCAGCGGAGAAGTTTGCTACGGAATAAGCAAGAACCTCCCTGTTGGGATTCAGATCATAACCGTCAGCAATCGCATTTGCCCTTGAAGTCAGCATGGTTTCAGACATGATAACAAGTGCGATGGTAAGTGAAGCAAATCCCAGATCCGGAAGGATTTCGTAATTAATGTTAAGCAGCTTCGGCATAGGAAATCCTGAAACCGGCTTAGGAAGCAGGGCCACTCCGTATTTATCTATATGGAACTTTGTTGTAAGTATCACTCCGAAAACAAGCATTATGATAGACATAGGAATCTTTGGGAAAAACTTCTTCATCACCAGAATGATCACGATGGTTGATATTCCCAGAACAAAAGAAATAGGCTTGAATTTATGAATCTCGCTTACTGCATGTCCGAGGAGTTCGATAATTTCGCCGCTTCCTGCGACTCCGCCGAAAAGTTTTGGTATCTGGATGGTGATGATCTCAAGGCAGATACCAGTAATAAAACCTCCCATTACAGGAATGGAAATGTATTTGACGGCGCGGCCTGCTTTAAGAAGATAAAACAGGAAGAGCCAGAGACTTACAAGTATTGTCAGAACAGGAACCGCATCAATAGCTGCCTGGGAGCCTGAGGCAATTCCAAGAGAGGCAAGAACTCCGCCGGTAAGTGCGGCAGGGGCAGCGTCAACACCGAATATAAAATCATAGGATGTGGTGATCAGACCAAATAAAAGGATGGGCAGGAGAGAACCGTACAGTCCGTATATCATAGGCAGTCCTGCTATCTGGGAATAACCCATGGAAATAGGGATTGAAACAAGAGCAACAATTATTCCTGAGACAATATCCTTTGGAACGTATTTGATTGAATAATCACTTGGAAACTTTTCAGATAAGTATTTTTTGAAATTCATTCTGTACCCCTGTTCTGTATCTCTTGACCTGTAACCCATTGTTAATCTGTTTTTATAGTAATATTGTACTATAAATCCTTTGAAAATAGAACATTTTCTCTTTTCGCTTATGCATTTTTATGATAGAATAGTTGAATATTTTTATGGATGGATGATTGAAACTATGAGTGAAAGTAAAAAGCTTACAGAGCCAACACTGGGGAAGGTGCTTCCTGTTCAGATTACCACTATGCTGATCAGTGTAACGGCTATGTTTATAGACAGTCTGATAATAGGTATATTCTTAAAGGATGATGCACTTGCAGCCTATGGACTTACAACCCCAATAACTCTTTTTATTACTGCCTTCGGTGGAATGATAAGTAATGGTGTTCAGGTTCTTGCAGGAGAAAGCGCCGGGGCAGGAGATAAAGAAAGACTGGACCGTATCTTTTCAACTTCTATGATTATCGGATTAGCCGGAT
Organism: Eubacterium sp.; assembly: GCA_024692605.1. Classification (GTDB taxonomy): domain Bacteria; phylum Bacillota; class Clostridia; order Lachnospirales; family Lachnospiraceae; genus Eubacterium_Q. The sequence goes on along the minus strand of JAILMQ010000259.1, from coordinate 1,068 downwards.
CACTGATTGTTCTACTGGGCACATTTATTTTTTCAAGACCCCTGGCAGTACTGCTTGGAGCTAACAGTGACACTCTGGTGGATCTGACTTCTGATTATCTTAAAGGAATTGCATTCTGTTTTCCGATGATAGTTCTGGTTTTGGTAATCCCAACCTTCATGCAGCTGAATGGAACCAGAAAACATCTTGTGGTAAGTGCATTTCTCCTCATCATCATAGACGCAGTATTCGATATTCTGAATGTGAAGGTATTTCACGGCGGAATGCTGGGAATGGCTCTGGCTTCCACCTTCAGTTATTTGATCAGTTCAGTTTATCTTTTCTGGGGCTTCTTCAGAAAGAAAGACTATCATTTTAAACTTACATTTTTCAAAAACGATATAGTTAAGGGGATATTTCATTTCGGCCTTTTGTATCTTACCTATAAGCTTTGTCAGGTATTCCTAAGTCTTGCCATAAACAAGATTCTATCAAAGTTTGGCGGCAAAGATTTTATTGCAGCGAACTCTATTATCAGTTCTATAAATCTTATGACAGGTTCTTTTCCCTCAGGATTTGGAAGTACGACTACGATAATCAGCAGTTTCTTTTTTGGTAAAAAAGATAAGCAGGGCTTTAGGGTATTTGTAAAGAAAGCTATCTTGTTATCTGTAATTATCGATGTGGTGATCGCCCTTGCTGCTATTATTCTTGCACCTCAGCTGACAAATGCATTTAACCCCGAATCAGCAAAGGTATATGAACTTGCAGTGTTTGGTCTGAGACTATTTTCCGTCAGTATAGTGTTTAACACGGTAAGTTATATAATAAAAAACAGCTCCCAGAGTGTGAAAAATGTAAAGAGAGCTTATGCTATATGCATTATTAATGACCTGGCTCTGCCACTGGGCTTTGCCTTTATTGTACTGGCGGTGAAGGGCATATCCTGGATCTGGCTTTGCTATACAATAGGTCAGCTTATTGCCATGGTAATCAGTTTATTACTTATATGGAGAGAAAAAGAGGGTTGGTATGGAAAATAGAAAATATAAGTTTAAAGATTATAAAAATATAATTAACGACGTGATA
>JAILMQ010000216.1 GCA_024692605.1 Eubacterium sp. | reverse complement strand
TGAAAGTATAAGTCCAATAAGTGTCATAACAAAACTAAGTCCGAATATGTAGATAAGTGATCTGTAATATCTTGGACCGACGCCGAAAACATTTAACGCATAGAATGCATCTGTAATAACAGCTGATGGATTTATGCGGTTAAAGAGAGGGAAGGTTTTTTCAACCCATATTTTTATATCTCCCAGCATCAGGCCTGCCATAAAACCTCCACCAAGGAGAATGGCCATAAGAATTCCTTCTTTTTTATCCCGGGCCATCTTACCGATGTGAGCAACCATATAACCAAGGGACAGTCCCAACAGGTTTGCTGCTACTGATGTAAAGTAAACCAGAAGTGTATCTCCACCGTATTTTATTCCGAGAACAAATATGTAGTAGGACAGTGCGATAACTGTAATAACACTCTGAATTATCATTAGAGCTAAAAGCTGTGATAGTTCAAGAAGAATCTTATTAATAGGTGAACTGTCAAGTCTGAGACCCGTTGCTGACTGATTGGCCTGATTGCTTACAGTTGTATAGAGAGAGGCTATCGAAGCCATCATAGCAAGCATAGCTATAAGATTATAGAAGTAAGTTACAAATGGATCCCGGTTTTCACCACCTGAACTCTTTTCGGTAACAAAGTTGATACTTGCCGTGGATTCGTCCATGACTTCATCGGATCTTTCAAGGTCTTCAGGATTTTCATTTATTGTGTTTATTGCTTTATCAACCTGAACTCTGTATTCAGAAATAATACTGGAAAGGATACTGTGATTTACTCCCATTCCATTTACTTCCAGATAGATGTCCTTCATGCTTGATACTTTTATGATTCCGGCAATATCCCCATCCTCAAGAAGCTTTTCAGCTTCCGCATGATCTTTGACAGTTACTTCTTCCACCATTTTAGTTCCATCGTCATATTCAAGTTTATTAAGAACTTCTACAAATGGATGGTCTTTAATTGAAATATTATCTATCACTGATTTATCTTTTGTCATATATTCATAAGGAAAAAGATTTATATCATAGTCCTTCATGTCTTCGAAGCTCTTAACCTCTTCCAGTTTATCCAGGGTTTCTTCACTCAGAGGAACTTCCTCTGTGAAGTCCTTGCCCATGGCCTCAGCCACAGCTTTATCTTCTGCATACTTTTCAAGGTCATTTCTCATACGATCTTTATCAAGATATGAAAAGGCCTGCATTACTTTGTATTCATCCATTGCCTCTTCATCTGCCTCAATCACTATAGGGATTGATTCATTCTTATTACTATCATAGATAGAAGAGAAGGCGAAATAGAAAAGAGTTCCCAGCAAAATAGGAAAGGCCAGAGTCCAGAAGACATAGATCTTTGATCTGAGGGATAGTTTAAGTTGTGCTATTAAAACTCTTCCAAACATTTTATTACTCCTTATCTCTGAGTTCTTTACCTGTAATTTCCAGGAATACATCATTAAGTGTTGGCAGTTCTGAATAAATTCTTTCGTACTTTACATTGTTTTCTGAGAGATACTCGATAACATGTGTGATGTTATGCTTGCCACCGCTGCACTTGATGGTGAGCTTGTCACCCATGTACTTAACGTCGTAAACATGGTTCAGATTCTTGATAGCTTCGATATGTTCTTCCGGAAGCTTCTTGATGTCTACGATTACATTTTCCGTATTCTTTATACGGCCCTTAAGCTCTTCACTTGTTCCGGAAGCAACTTCCTTACCCTTATCCATAATGAGTATTCTCGAACATATCTGTTCAACCTCTTCCATATAGTGAGAGGTGTAGATAATAGTTGCACCTGCTTTATTAAGATCAACAACTCCCTCGAGAATCTTGTTTCTCGACTGAGGGTCAACCGCAACAGTAGGCTCATCCAGAATTATGAGATCAGGCTTATGTGCAATCCCACAAGCGATGTTAAGTCGTCTGAGTAAACCACCCGAAAGCTTCTTAGGATAGAACTTTCTGAAATCATTTAGATCAACGAAGCTTATGGCATCCTCCACATACTGCTTACGGGTTTTCTTATCCTTGATATAAAGTCCGCAGAAGTAATCAATATTTTCATAAACCGTAAGCTCATCGAATACTGCAACATTCTGACACACAACTCCAATCCTTTTCTTAAGGTCCCGTCTGTGTGGTCCCATCTTTTCTCCGAACAACTCAACCTCACCTTTATCATATTCCAGGAGGGAAAGAAGGCAGTTGATAGTCGTAGTCTTACCGGAACCATTAGGTCCCAGAAGTCCGAATATCTCCCCTTCCTTAATCTCAAGGCTGAAGTTATCCAGAGCAATCAGCTCCTTATAACGTTTAACAAGTTTGGTAATCTTTACAACTGTTTCACTCATTTTTGCTCCTTTTGCTCCCTTTGCTTCTTTTGCTTCTTTTAGATGCTTTGTGTTTTTTCACATATGAATTATTTTGAAATGCTTGTTTGATTTCTTGATTATAATCTAACATTGAGAAGAGATTCCCAGTAGTGAGAATTGTAAGAAGTCAGATATGACATTTGTCATATGTTGGATGAATTGGACATTGTGGTCTGGGTGGAAGATAAATGAAAGGGTAAATTAAGGGAAAACGGCTAAGAAAAAAGGAAAAAGCCTAAAATCATAGCCGCCGGAAGCTAAAAAGATGCCACGGGGGCATCCCGTGGCATCGATTGATTTTATGACATCATTATAATATATTATTTTTCAGTTATTTCGGCGGTGTATGCTGAGAGGTTGAATTGTCTCAGGGTTCTATCTTTGTAGAAGTATGTATTGTTCGCATAGAAGTCTTTTACCCACTGACCGTCGTATTGGGAGATGATGGGTGCTGCGTCTGTGGAAAGTTCTGTAAGGTATTCGTAATCAGCACTTACTCCCTTTTTTAATTCTTTGTTGTTGATGTGTGACATATTGTAGTCTGCGATTATGTAGTCCGGGCGTGCAAAGGCAAGTAACAGGTAGAGTATTCCGACAATTATGATGCTGTATTTGAATTGTGGGAAATTCTGCTTGTATATTGATATTATGACTGCGACAAAAAGTATTGCCAGCAGTGCCAGTGCCCAGAGTACAAATACTCTCAGTCTTGTCAGGAGGTAGGTGTCGATGTAAAGACACATTCTCATGAAACTGGAAGCTATCATTATGTAAGTGCAAAGTGATATGACTGTCATTAACACCTTGAGCATAGTGCTTTCTTTGAAGAACTTGTTCACAAAGAGTACCATAAGGAAGTTTATTATACTTACTGCAAGAAGCTGGAAGAATCCCTCTCTTGCGTACTGTGAGTAGGTATAGCCCTCCGGCAGTTTCATTCCTCCCCAGAACAGGTATACGATCTGGATGACTGAGAAGACGATGTATATTAATGAGATTATGGACAGCACGGTAATGGCTATCACCGGCTCAAAATTCTTGTGAGCTATAACCTCTTCTTTTATGGTCTTCTTTGAGAAGAATCTAAGTACACAGTATGATCCAAAAAAGAATATGCAAAATGTAATTAATACCCCAAATATATCAATAAAGCTGATATTAAAACTAAAGTATTTTGATAAAAACCGATTGAATACAATATCCGCCTGGGATAGGAGTGTAAGAAGGATTGCAACAACAGGAACGGATATTAATAGTCCGATCAGGATATAACGAAGGTAGTTCTTTTTCGAAACCGCGGTACTGTTATTTTTTCTGATCCTGTATACCTTCATATCCTTTGCGAAATCATCTATTTCACCTACTGAAAAAATCATGGCTTCCAGAATTGCAAAAGTAGTTTTAGTAAAATTCCAGCGGCTGTCATCATAAACATTGTGCAGCAGGAATATAAAGATCATAAGCATAATTCCAACAGTGTTAAAGAAATGAAATCCTCCATTTCCAGTAAGGAAATTAGATAGGGACAGGGCTACGATAAAACCTCCGTAAACAAAACTTAGTTTCTTAAGTTTGATGTTATATAGCTTTAAGCAGTAAATCATATAAATGATAGATGCTATACCAAAGAAAGGCATGGTGACTCCGGTAAAGTTATCATATATGCAGAAAGTAGAGAAGATAGCATATATAAGTGAAGCTAATCCAAGCTTACTTGCCATTTTTTCTCTGAAATTAACCACTTCGATATCTTCCTTACGCTGAAAACGAGCTCCCCAGCTGACAGTCTGTGGAGCAGGAGCTGCACCATAAGGGGCAGCCTGCGGAGTAGAAGTCACACCCTGTGGAACAGGACCATATGCAGCAGCCTGCGGAGCAGGACCGTATGGGGCAGCCTGCTGATTATTGTTATTCACATTATTATTATTCATGATTGTTCTCCTTATTTCTGGTGTTCCAATATATCGCCGGGCTGGCACTCCAGAACTTCACAGATTTTATCAAGGGTTTCGAAACGTACAGCCTTGGCTTTTCCATTTTTCAGAATTGATATATTGGCAAGGGTTATGCCGACTTTATCTGCAAGATCAGATACTTTCATCTTGCGCTTTGCCAGCATAACATCAAGATTAACTATTATCATGCTGACACCTCCTATATGGTTAGTTCGTTTTCCTGTTTGATATCGTAAGCATTCTTTACGAGCTTTGACATTGCGATACACAGGATGACAAATATAATAAACACGATTATCTTAAGCAGAGTGTAGGAGAGGGTGATAAAAACAATATCTCCTGTTACAAGCCAGACGATTATACGTATGACATATTCCAGGATTATAAGTACTCCGCATACACCCATACATTTGAAGTTCTTTACATTCTCTATGGAAAATGAATTGTCATTTGCGATTTCGTTTACAATTCTCCAGAAGAAGAAAAGAATGCTGAAGCAAAGTAGTGCAGTTACCCATATAAAGATAATATTTTGTCTCAGATAGATGGGAACGGAATCGCCGTAATCCGGTTTGTAAAAGTACGCATAGGCAGTTGCGCTTCCGAAAAAGGCAATTCCCAGTAATGCTACGGCTATGGTTACTACTTTGAGCCAGGTTGCTATGTTTTTCTGTTTCATGATAATCCCTCGTTTCTATTTTTCATTTCATGAATCAATCTCGAGATTCATTTCAGCTTTCGTGAGTCGATTGTAATACGCAAATGATTGAATGTCAAGAAGAATTTATCGAGAAACGATAAATTATTTTCGAAAAACATAATAATTGAATCATATAATAATATAATGTTATAATAAACTCGTATTACACAGACTAAAGAAATATTAAAAGGAGAAGGGGCATGACAGTAGATTATTTTGGTGCAGCTGATTGGATTAAAAATCAGATTAAAGATAAGGTAGCTTTTGAATCACCCATAGGAATTGTTTTGGGGTCTGGTCTTGGCGAGCTTACAGATGAGGTTGAGGTAATTGAAAGAGTTTCATATTCTGATATTCCCGGTTTTCCAAAGTCTACAGTCGCAGGCCATAAGGGAGAATATGTATTCGGTTATCTGGACGAGGTTCCGGTTATTCTGATGAATGGAAGAGTTCATTATTATGAGGGCTATCCGATGGACCAGGTGGTTATGCTGGTTAGAGTTATGGCGCTTCTTGGTGCAAAGACAATATTTCTGACAAATGCTTCCGGTGGACTTAACAGAAGCTTCCATCCCGGAACATTGATGTGCATTAATGATCATATCTCCTCGTTTATTCCTTCACCTTTGATCGGACCGAACGATGACAGACTGGGAACAAGGTTCCCTGAAATGAGTCAGGTTTATAACAGAGAATATATTAAGCTTATGCATGAGGCTGCTGATGAGCTTGGAATAGAACTTGAAGACGGAGTATATCTTCAGGTTACAGGCCCGGCGTATGAGTCGCCTGCTGAATCAAGAGGATATCTTGCCTTTGGAGCTGATGCAGTTGGAATGAGTACAGTTTGTGAGGCGGTTGTGCTGAATGCAATGGGAATCAAGCTTCTGGGTCTCAGCTGTGTTACTGATATGGCAATAGACAATGAGGAAGAATTTGTTACACATGAAGAAGTTCAGGCAGTTGCGAATGCAGCCAGTGAAAAACTCAAGGCTATTGTCAGAAATACAGTCAAAAAGATTGCTGAATCATACAGTTAAAAGGATTAATGAAATATATAGTTAAGAGGATTAAGAGGAAATGTATTTTATAGGTTTGTTTTTAGGTTTATTGCTGTATTCTGTAATAAGATCAACAGTTGTGTTTGTTTCCGGAAAAGCAGCAGGGTTTTATTTGGCAAGTTTCAATCTTTTCGGGTTTCATTATATGCGTGCAATTCCCACAGAACCCTTAAAAAAACATAAGGGTAAGTTTACTATTTTTCCCAGTCTGATCATGTCCAAAATAAATCTTGATCCCAAAGAAGATAAAAGGCTGGCCATAATAGAGGCAGTAATACACATAATTGTTGTTGCAATAATCAGCGTGATCATATGTTATCTCTGGGTTGTTCCGAGTATTGGCGGAAGAAAACCATTTTATCTTACCTTCCATGCCGGAATTGTAGAGTCTATGGTACTGATGAGCTTTGCTCTTTTGTTTGTAACACTTAATATTATTGGTAATGCAGAAACTCAGCTCAGAAATGAATATAATGCAGCAATAAGGAATCTGAGGGACGGTTTTGGTTATGCACAACTGAATATTTCGCGTCAAAGAATTCAGGGAATCACGCTGTCTGATTCTATAAAGATATTATATCTTGATATGTGTTTTAATGTGGCTCTTGAGAAAAAGGACGTGCAGGAAATGTCTGCTGTATTAAGAGAACTTGATCCGATTCTGACAAAGGATTCAACGTTATCCAACATGAAAAGAGCAGGCCTTCCATATCAGGGGGCATATTACAGCGTACTACTTTTTTCTTCCTATATAAGGACTCATCAGGGAAATGCGATGAGGTACTATCAATATATAAAGGAATTTATAGAAGAAGATATGGATTTTAATGGCAGGACTATTCTTGCATTCTATAATTACAGAATACTTAACAGATCTGATGTTGCAGCGGAATTATTGATTCAGGCTGAGAATAATCTTATAACTGCTGATGATTTAAAATTCCCACGTGCATCAAAAAATCTATATAAGAGATTGATTGAAGAACTAAAGGATTCATTGGATGAAGCTGGAAAAGGATATTTTGATCCAAAGCCTATTCTTTCTTATGATGAGTAGTACACAGAAAGACAGGAGATATAAATGAAAGTTAAAAAGATCAATGCAGTTTTGGGACTTTTGGCAATAGGACTGCTTTTTACACATGTAATCTATGAAATCTACAGCTATTTTACATTTTACTATAATCCTAAGGTGACGGTGATAATAGCATATGGTTTTGTAACATGCATGATGCTTCATGCTGTTATTTCCATGACCATGCTGGGAGTAATTCATGATGGAAATACTATTGAAAAGTATCCTAAGGAAAATATCCGTACCATATTGCAGCGTGCATCGGTGGGAGGGCTTCTGTTGCTTCTGCCATTTCATATAAAGACCGGCGACTGGATTGCGAAAAAATTCGGTGGTTTCAGTTTCCTGGTTGTTTTGATAATTCTGGGAGTTTTATTCTGGGCATTTACATTTATCCATGTTGGTGCATCCTTTACGAGAGCACTTATTACACTTGGAATCATTAAAACAAGTAAAACCCAGAAAATCCTGGACTGGATCATTTGGGTGATCTGCGGGATTTTGTTTTTGCTTTCAGTATTCATAATCATAAAAACTCAGATAGCACTTTTTTATATGTGAGGTTAGTCTATGAGGAAAGTTTTGATAATCGGCTGCGGCGTCTCCGGACTGAGCAGCGCTATCTCACTTGCTGAAAAAGGAATAAAGTCTGTTCTGATCTCACCCTTTCCGCCGGAAAGAGCCCAATCGGTCATGGCCACAGGTGGTATCAATGCGGTAATGGGAATCCCTGATGGTGAGGACTCCATTGAAAAGCATATCGAAGACACCATCAGTGGCGGATGTTTTATTGCAGGACGCCAGGCGGTGGAAGGGCTGTGTAAGGCAGCATCAAAGATAGTTGAGAATCTGGAAGGCATGGGAACGGTTTTTACAAAGGATAAAGACGGAAATTTTTCAAAGCGTGCCTTTGGTGGACAGAGTTATAAACGTACTATATTCAGTGGAGCGTCTACGGGAAAGCAGATCGTTACCGGTCTTGTTTTAAAATGTAGAAAATACGAAGCTGATGGAATGATAGAGCGAATGATGTGGACGGATTTTCATTCGGGACTTATAAAGGATGGTAAATGTTACGGAGCGTTGGTATATAACGAAGCAACCAGGGAGCTGATGCCTATTTATGCAGATGCTGTTATAGTAGCCACCGGCGGTCAGAATACGCTTTTTGGAAAAACAACAGGTTCAACTACCTGCGACGGATATGCAGCGGGCAAGCTGTTTACCCAGGGGGCGGAACTTAAAAATCTTGAGTTTATCCAGTATCATCCAACCACTCTTGAGACGGTTCATAAAAAAATGCTGATATCGGAAGCGGCTCGTGGTGAGGGCGGAAGACTTTTCTATAACAAGGATGGGGAGAGAATATATTTTCTTGAGGATATGTTTGGCCCCAGAGGAAATCTTATGCCCCGTGACGTGATATCAAAGAGTATGTATGATATCGGTGAACAGATCTACCTTGATGTGACGTTTATTGATAAGAAAATAATAAAGACAAGACTTTCAGAAATAAATGATATATGTGAAAAGTATAGAGGAATAGATATAGCAAAAACTCCGATTCCTGTTGAACCCTCAATACATTTCTTTATGGGAGGTCTTGCAGTTAAAAATAACCATGAAACAAATATTGAAGGCCTGTATGCAGTAGGAGAATGTGCATCGATTTATCATGGTGCAAACCGTCTGGGAGGCAATTCCCTGCTTGCTGCATTTTACGGTGGTTACACGGCGGCAACGTCTATAGAAGGAACATACTCTTCCAAGACTTCAGAAACACCGGACTTCAGTAAATATATTGAGGAAGAAAATAGTAAGTTTAAGGCTGCCGGGGAAAACAAGAGTAAATTCCCTGTAATGTATATCCGCGACATGGTTGCCGAAGATATGAATAAAAATCTCGGCATAGTCAGAGATAAGAATTCCCTTGAAGAAGGCATCAAAAATATAGATTATTATATAGATATAGCTTCAAAGCTGAACTATGATAATAATGTTCTTCCGTATTTTAATTACAGTGTTTCAGCGATTCTGAAACTCGGAAAGGCAATACTTATTTCTGCTGAAAGCAGAAAGGAGAGTCGTGGAGCGCATATCAGAAGTGATTTTCCGGAAAAGAGGGATGATTATAAGGCGGCTTCAATAATAAGTTATAATGATGGTAAATACGATATCCGTTACGATACAGACGGAATGTATGAGAATTGATAAGAGATTAGTTGAGGGAAAATATGGTCGTCAAGATTAAGAGACAGGCATCACCTGTGTCAGAGCCATACTGGGAAAGCTTCAATTATGAAGGCCCGGAGGAAAACACAGTTGCAGGTGTGCTGGACAGTCTGAATTACAGAGATGATATATTCGATATAGATGGTAATGAAAGCCGAAGGATCAGCTGGGAATGCTCCTGCATGCAGGGATTATGCGGCGGTTGTGCCATGGTCATAAATGGAAGACCCGGGCTTGCCTGTTCAACAATGCTTTCCGAATTGAAGAAAAGAAAAAAGCTCGGAAAGAAGGATTTTGAGCTGGTTCTTGAACCACTGACTAAGTTTGACGTTATATCAGATCTTGTGGTGGATAGAAGCATGATTTTTGAAAGACTGAGGGAAGCAGGAATAGTTCTTGACAGATACAAAGAATCATCGCCAAAGGAATATGAACATCAATACTTAGTGGCTAAGTGCCTGAAATGTGGCCTGTGCCTTGAGGTCTGCCCAAACTATGTAAAGGGAGATAAATTCTTTGGAGCGCCTATGGCAAATGATTGTTACCTGGTGACTTCAAAAAGCGGTGATGATACTGAGGAAATAAAAAAATCCTATGGAAAACATTTTGCAGCAGGCTGTTCAAAGTCTCTTTCATGTATGAGTGTGTGCCCAATGAACATACCTACGCTGTCATCTATTGCAAAGATGAACCGTTTGTGATTTGACATGAGCCTTGGCAAAAAGAAATAATCTTTAGAAAAGGAATCTAGCGATTATGAGAGTTGAAGATAAAACTTTAGATGCGTCCGGATTTGTACTTCTTTCGGATTACGTTCCACAGGTTGTGCAGGAGATAAGATATTATTCAACCTACAATTTTGTGGGTGATAGAATTGATGGATATGAGGAACCAATTGCCCTGATTACAAAAGAGGCGGCCCGTGCTCTTAAAAGTGTAAGTAATGAGATGCTTGTAAAAGGGTATCGTATCAAGGTATTTGATGCCTATAGACCTGCAGTTGCAGTTAAACATTTTATTTACTGGGCAATAGAAGATACAGATATCAGAATGAAGCCTTACTTCTATCCTGAAGTTGAGAAGCAGGATCTTTTCGAGCTTGGATATATAGCCAAGGAATCCAGCCACAGCAGGGGAAGTGCCATTGACCTGACTCTTATCGATATGAATACCGGTAAAGAGATCGATATGGGAAGTTCTTTTGATATGTTCAGCGAAGTTTCCCATCCGGATTACAGGGGCATAACTGATGAACAGTACGATAATCGTATGTTCCTTCAGAGTGCAATGATAAGAAATGGATTCGCCCCAATAGATTGTGAATGGTGGCATTTCTCACTGGCGGACGAACCATATCCAAATACATATTTTAATTTCCCTAACACCGTTGACTCCCTGCGCAAACTTTAAGGAATCAGTGCAATCTGATATGAAGTATCGGTTTTTGCATATGGGATATAGAAAACATTTTCATCAGAAGAATTATTGGTAGACTGACTTAAGGTATAAACACCGTCAGGCTTGAAATTCTTATAATTCGGAATATAACTGGATGCATTATTTGTATCCAGTTTTTTTATTACTGCATCAGTAGGCGAACTTGTTCTGAAAGTCGTTGTGATATTATCATGGGTCAGGATTCGGATTGCCCCTGTGTTATAAGTGGTAGAAGTATATTCACCATAGTAATACATCAGATAAGAGCAGTTAAGGAGCTTTGGGTAAAATTCTTTTAAATCTTCTTCTCCGTTCATAGTAGCCTCAGCGTACAGAATATCTCCTGATTCAGTTATAATAAATCTATGTAATTCAGTATTATCGTATTTGATAAATGTAATATCCCAGAAAAATGCTGCATAGGTTTTAAAGGTAGTATCAAGTGCTCTATACGGGGTTGCACTCCAGGCAAACCATTCATCTTTTTCAGACTCCAGAGTTTTAGGATAAAGGCCTTTTGCATAAAGCTCCTTTATTCTGGTTAATGCTAAGGTTTTTATTCCAAACTCTGAGATATTACAGTCTTCAGGACGCACCTTGGAGATGTCACTGGACCAGGTTCCGGTAATAAGCTGGATGCACTGTTCACTGGTAAGCTGGGCAGATGCATTTTTTATAATTGCATTAGATGGACCTGAGTAGTACTGTGGTGGAACATCCCTTACCGTGCCGATGGATAATCTGGTTTCGCGCTCCAAAAGAAAACCTGGCAGCCATATAGAGACTCCGGCTATCATAAGTGAAAGTGTGATCATTATGATATTTGTAATGAGTTGTTTTTTCATATGATTCTTTTATTAATCCTTTTATTCCTCATCAAGTAATTCTTCATCTTCAGAAGATTTATCCATAGTGACTATCATTCTGGTTCCTTTTCCAAGTTCACTTTCAATCTTAAAATCAGCTCCATGTTCCTTAAGTATTGCTGCAACCAGAGACATTCCAAGTCCGGCACCGCCTTCACTTCTGGAACGGGATTTATCTACCATAAAGAATTCATCACATATTTTATCTATGTCTTCCCGGGCGATTCCTATACCATGATCCTCCACAACAAATTCATATGATTCCCCTATGACTTTTCCTGTGAATTCTATCACGCTGCCCTCAGAAGAAGCCTTTCGCGCATTATCAAGAAGATTGATAAAAGCTGTTTTTAAGAGAGGGCTGTCAGCAAGGATGGAGGCATTTTCAAAATCATGCTCCAGCTTTATATTACATTTTTCTATGGCCGGAAGAACTGTATCGATAACTGCAAGCCCCAGGGCCTGGGTATTAACAGGAAGCTTTGGAATCTTACCATCCTTAAGATAGATAAGATCGAAAAGATGTGAAGACATCTGCTCCAGACGTTTACCCTCAGAGAAGATATAGCTGGCAGCTTTTATCTCGTCCTCCCTGGGCAGATCCACGGAGCGGATGGTGTCAGCATATCCGATAATGGTGGTCATAGGAGTTTTTATCTCGTGGGTGAAGTCGGCAACAAACTGATCACGTCTGTGTATCATGTCATTAAGTTCATCGATATGTCCTTCGACAGAATCAGCCATATGATTGAACTTGTCTGACAAAAGCCCAACCTCATCATGAGACCGAAGGTTACTTCTTGTATCGAAGTTACCCTCCGCGAAATTATCTGTAATTGCATTCAGCTTTTCAAGTGGACGGGTAAGAAGAACAGTGATGATATATACTATCAGTCCGGATACCACAAGAATTATTATAGTGAAAAGCTCAAAAACTTTTATAGAATTATTCATTATATTTCTTGTGTTTGTAATGTCGTGACGGGTTATGATCCCAATAAGAGAATTTCTAACCTTTACTGTGGTATCCACATAGATATAGGTTTTTTTATCATCCTTTACTATCTGATAATTCTTCCTGGCATCGGTGGTAGATGCAAGCAGCTGTTCAGGAACTGCAATATCTTCAGTCTTTGAAGGAAAAACAAAATTACCGTCATAGGTAATATAAAGATCTGTGGAACTGTTCAGCATTCCAAGAGATATTCTTTCGGATATGATGGGAAGCTGAGTCTGTATCAGAATAGAGGGATCATTGATGATATCCAGAAGTGCATATTCGATGGCTGATTCCGCAAGGTTATTCTCTGTAACAGCATTCTTAATCTGCTCATCCATCAGATTACGGTTCTGTCTGGACATCAGAAAAAAACCCGAAACTGAAAGGGTTATTGCAATGATTATGATGTTGATCAGAAGTACCTTGAAACGAAATTTCATTTTATAATCCTCGCAGGCGGTATCCTGTGCTGTAAGCTGTTACAAGATCATCCTTCAGATCCAGCTTTTTACGAAGACGCTGGACATGCAGGTCAACAGTTCTGGATTCGGGCTGCCATTCACCCTCCCAGATAGTTTCAAATATTTTGTCCTTGAATAATGTAATATTAACGTTACGTACAAAAAGAACCAGAAGATCAAATTCCTTTGGAGTAAGCTTGATCTCTTCCGAAGCCTTTTTGACTATTCGGTTTTCAGTATCAATCTGGATATCCTTGTAGCTAAGGATAAGATCAGTTTTATTGTATCTTCTGAGAACTATATTTATTCTGGCCAGAAGCTCAACTATTTCGAAGGGCTTTACGATATAATCCTCTGCTCCGGAGGTCAGCCCCTTTATACGATTATCCAGAGATGCCATGGCAGTAATGAAAATAACAGGAATACCCATAGGACGGATGTATTCCATTAATTCATATCCATTTATCTCCGGAAGCATTATATCCAAAAGTATAAGATCGAAGGATGAGTTCTCCTCCAGAAGGTCTGCTGCATCCTTTCCATTATAAAGAGCCGTGCACTTGTAACCGGCACGGGTAAGATTCATAACCATCAGATCTGAGATGGGCTTTTCATCTTCAACTATAAGTATTTTAATCACAGGATTCCCCCACTAAACTAATATAAAATTTTAACCTACGATACATAGTATACCATCTTTGTATCTGAAATGTATTTATATTTTTTGGAATGCATCTGATTCCGGATATGCAATAAATTTAAAAATGTTTACATTTTAAGATACATTTCAGATACAAAGTAGTTTTATCATTTCCGTTAGAGTGAAAAAATAGGATTAAATATCTATAGGTATCACGAATTAAACAGGAGTATTGCATATGAAAAAGAAAACAATTAAAAGAGTTATATGTACCTCTCTCGTTGGGTTGATGATCCTTTCCTCAACTTCCTGTGGTAAAAAGGAAACTATAGTTGAGGATTATGGAGTATCAGAAAAGGGTAAAGCGTCTGATGTAGAAAGCAGCACCGGTGGTGATGCGACTATTATGGCATCAGGTGAAAGACTTCGTGATGTATATGGAAAACATGTTGCCTGGAAAGACGAGTTCACTGTAAAAGGTAAAACAATTAAAGTTGATCAGAATTACCAGATTCCTGATGTAGATGGAATGAATGTATATCACAATAGAATAATAGATGATGGAAAGAAGGATGAACAGAAGATTGTAGAAGCGCTTCTGGGTGATACAGCGAAAAAACTGGAAGAAATAAAATATGTTAATGAAACTGATTATATGACCATGCTGTATAAATACAGAAGAATAATGGATGATCGAAAGATGGTTGAGCTTAATGGTAATGAGGCATTAATGTCTGAGGAATATTTTGATCCATATGATAGAACTGTCATTAATGCTTCTTTTGATCAGACTTATAAATGGGTGGATGAAAAAGATTATTATATCCACATGTATGAAGGAAAATATAATGGAATAAGATTTGGGTTGATTCTTTCCTATGACTATAATAAATGTACAAAAACAATATTTTTTGAGCCTATAAGTATAAAGGAATATTTTCCGGAAAGTAATTATAAATCACTGCTTATTTCGGATACCAATGATTATGCAGGTAATCCGGATAGTGAAGAAAATAAGTGCCCTGATAATATAGAAGAGGTAAAAAAGAAGGCACAGTCCCTTGTGGAAAATGATCTTCATATCAGAGGTAGTGTTAGTGTGACTGAAGATCCGGAGGCTTTTGAACAGGGTGGGCATGATTTATATTCCGGTGTATCGACCGTTATTATGGGAGAGTATAGTACTCTTGAACGAGGTAACTCTGTACTTAGATTTTCTGATGTGGATTATTTGAGCACCGTAAAAGCACCAATTGGATTCAGAGGAATAACAACTGAGATTCTGGCAGAGCAACCGGATCATTATACTGATTATATAAATTCGAATAATTCTGATATGAGTTATTTTGAATATATAACCGCTTATTCGGAAAAGGTAATGAATCCTTTATCAGAACCCCATTTCGAGATGGATGGATATGCAGTATATCTTCAAAATGAGTATTCTTTTCCTTCAGTTATGCCTGGATTCTATATGTCTTCTTATACCAATGGTAATTCAGGTATTATAAAGTATACCAGTAAAGGACTTTATGGAATAGATATTGAAATTCATGATGAGATTATGGACGTGACGGAAAATGTTAAACTTCTGGATTTTGGAAAGATTCAGGAAAGCTTAAAGGCAGAACTTGAAGAACAGATTGATTATACAAAAATGAAGAATCCTACAAATCTGGAATTATCAGGGTATTACCTGAGTTATTTCCCTGTCCTCGATGAGGATAGAACCAGTGATGAGTTTTCGGTTGTTCCGGTTTGGAGATATTTGCTTATTGGAGATTACAATCAATTTGCTGAGATACAACAGAATGCAATGGATGGTACCATTGTTAATATACAGTACTTTGGAGAACAATAAAAAGTGAAGATTGATATGAAACATAGTGAAATAAATAGCAGAAAGAGATGTTCTGCCAGAAGGATTCTGGCAGGACTTGTTCTGTTGGCTGTTTCTTCAGTTTCAGGTTGTGGAAAAACCGATATGGATCCTCTGGCACTCCCTACTGATATCTCCTATAACGATGTCGAAAGAGAAACGGTTGTAGTTGCAAAGGGTGATCTTGAACCGAGTTTTGAACAGACAATAAATCTTTCCGGATATCACGAGGAGAATTATTTGCTTAACCAGCTAAAGATTGAGGAAATGCAAAACCGATATGAAATAGAGTTTACTGATGATGTTGTTTCAGAAGGTGATGTGGTAAATGCTGGTGATACCCTACTGGCATTTGAGTCAAAGGTCTTAGATGATGAAAAAGCAGACTGGGAAGCTTCTAAAAACGAAGCTATTTTAAAGAAAGAAAATCTTCAGAATCTTCAGGCTATTGATCCGGATGCTGATTTTTCTTCTGAAATAGCAGATCTGAATGATGATATCACAATTGCTAATCAGCATATAACAGATGTAAATACCACTTATGAGAATATAAATCTTATATCCAAAAACAGTGGAGTTGTTAAGAGTGTTAACGAATCCATAAAAAGTGGGTCCCTGGTATTAGGAACGAATATCATACAGGTTGTTTCCGATGACGGCTATTATGTCCTTGATAAACAAAATTCTGATACAGAAATTGATAGTAATGAATTAGCAGGAACAATGCCTGAGATAGAGTACAAGGTGGGTGACAGATTTAAAGCAACCTGTAATCTGAATGAATATGTAGTTGAAGTTGTTGAGTCACCAACTGCAGCAAGTGCAGGTGACGCTTCCTCTTCAAGTGACATATGCTTTAAGCTCGTGGGGGATGAAACATTAAAGGAGCCGGTACTTGTTATAAGTAAAGAGATGCCGGTGATAAAAGATGCAATCTATGTTGATAGAAGAGCAATCCTAACCCATGAAAATGAAACCTATGTATTTAAACAGATGGAAAATGGTTCTTTCTGTGCGATAAAGGTTGTTGTAGGTGAAAGAGTTGGTATGGATGTTGTAATAAAAGAAGGACTGGAAGAGGGAGACATTGTCTCAATCATTCAATAAAAAGGGTAACAGTATGTTTAAGAGAATTCGAAGAAAACTGAATAATAATAAACCGACTGTGGCGGCTTTTTTAGTGATGATTCAGATTCTATGTCTTCTGGGTAGTGTTACCGGTTGTGGAAAAAATAAAAAGGCTGAGGTTCCTGAACTTTTAGAACCACGAACAGCAGTGAACTCTTATAGACCTGTTAAGAAGAGAACTATAGGAAAGATAGATAAATATATGGGAATAGTAGTTCCCAAAGATGATCCGGTTTATTCAACTAAAGGCCTATCTATATTAAAGATAAATGTTGAAGTAGGCGACTATGTTAATGCAGGAGATGTGGTGGCTGAAGCTTATGATTATGGTATGGCAGAAGAGATAGATGCACTTCAGAAACAGATAACATCTCTAAACAGACAAAAAGAGAATACAAAAAGAGTATCTGATGAGACACTGAGAAAACTTGGACTGGAACTTTCAATCGAAGAATATCTGGATGATTCCTTTGGCATCAGTGAGAAAGAAAAAGAGATAAAAATAGAAAGAGAAAATCAGAGATTCAGTCTTGCCATGTTAGATAATTCTATCAGGGGAGCAGAGGCCAGAATCGCAAAACTCAGGGAAAAACTGGAGGACATTAAACTTATTGCACCATCTTCAGGAAGAGTAAGCTTTGTTAAAGATGTTATTCAAGGGAATTTTCTTCAGCCATATGAAAATGTTGTGGTTATTTCTGATTATAACAAGCTGTATATAGAAACTGATGAGATATATCTGGAAGAATACAGTAGAAAAGAATATAAAAGCATGTGGACCTTCATAGGTGACAAGAAGATTAATATCAATGCCCGTAAACATACTAATGGGGAGATATCCTATGCTATATCTGCCAAAAAAGAAACTCCTATGCAGTTTGAGGTTCCGGGAGAAAAACTAAGTATTGGTTCTAATATCGTTCTGTTTTTTTCCACAAGTGATGACATTCCAAAGATTGTAGTTGGAAATGACTCTATTAATTTTGAGAATGGTGAAAACTACGTATATGTTAAGAATGAAAAAACGGGAAAGAATGAGAGACGGGATATAGAAGTTGGTGTCTCTGATGGCAAATATACAGAAGTGTTGTCAGGACTTTCTGAAGGTGAACTGGTGTTTTATCAGAATTCAGCAATCATGCCGGAAAAATATACAACAGAGGTTGCTTCAGTAGGGGACTATATAGAAGAAACCGAAACAAAAGTTATTTCCTTAGCTTACCCAAGGTACTCAATATATACATCTGATATTGGAGGAAGATATATGTCCCTTCATGATCTGGGACCCGCCAGCAGCGGTGATGCACTTTTCACTGTTTATTCCTCTGTGGAGAACGCTATGCTTATGGAAGCAAGGGATGCTATTGAGGATCTGGATATTGAAAGAAAGAAGGCGGCTGCCGAGTACGAAAGAAAAAGGAATTCTCTTACGAATAATCTGGGAACTGTATATGACATAGATAATTTGATGATAGGAACAGATACAGATGCTATTCGTGACCAGATGTACATCGAAGAACGTGTTGAATGTGA
>JAILMQ010000208.1 GCA_024692605.1 Eubacterium sp. | reverse complement strand
AGAGGACCGGGATGGACGGACCGCTGGTGTACCAGTTGTATTACCAAGTGCATAGCTGGGTAGCCAAGTCTGGAAAGGATAAACGCTGAAGGCATCTAAGCGTGAAGCCAACCTCAAGATGAGATATCTCTTAAGACCCCTTGAAGACTACAAGGTTGATAGGCACTGGGTGTAAGCATGGCAACATGTTTAGCTGAGGTGTACTAATAGGTCGTGAGCTTTTCCTAAGAATAGGTAAGATACAAGAAAGTCTTGATGATATGATCTGTGTGAAGTTTTGAAGGTACAAGCCTTCATTATTCCTCGATAGCTCAATGGTAGAGCATTCGGCTGTTAACCGAAGGGTTGTTGGTTCGAGCCCAACTCGGGGAGTATATCCGGCCCGGTGGTCAAGAGGTTAAGACATCGCCCTTTCACGGCGGTAACACGGGTTCAATTCCCGTCCGGGTCATTACATATAAATATTGACTTTGGCGCTATAGTAGCGAACCAAATGTTGACAAGGACGCTTAGCTCAGCTGGTTAGAGCATCCGGCTCATAACCGGACGGTCCTGGGTTCGAGTCCCCGAGCGTCCACACAAACCCTTCCGATTTGGAGGGTTTATTTTTTTCTGAGTAGATAATTATGGATAAGACTAAAGATATTGAAAACAGAATACGAGAACAGGCTAATCGAGCATATAATGAAGGAAGATACGTGTTCACGGATTTTATGGGAATAGCAGAGCTGGCTGTTTATTATAGAATTAAAAATGAACTCAGCTTTGTGGATTCTAAGGTTTTTGGTGGAACTGAGACCAGTGAACGGGGTATTATCAGGTTTGGGTCAGAGGAACTATGTGGATATGATGAAGAATTTCCGATAGTACTTTTATCTATTGAACCTGTTCAGAAGAAATTTGCTGATAAGCTGACACATAGAGATTTCCTTGGTTCGGTGATAGGTCTTGGGTTGGAAAGAGATAAGCTTGGAGATATATTTATTCAGGAAAGCACTGGATATATTTTTGTAATGGATAGTATTGCAGAATATATCGAAAATACCCTTACGTATGTGAAGCATACGAAAATCAGAGTTAAGAGATGTGAAAGTCTGCCGGAAAATGTAGGTCCTAAGCTTGCGGAAAAGAATATACTAGTTAGCAGCAACAGAATCGATGCAATTGTTTCGAAGGTTTATGGGTTATCCAGAGAAGAATCATTGACACTTTTCAGGGACGGTAACATTTATCTAAACGGTGTTGAAATGACCTCAAACGCCAAGAGTCTTTCTCCTGATGATATTGTTTCTGTAAGAGGATACGGAAGGTTTATCTTCAAAGAATTGAGTGGTTTGACAAGAAAAAATAAACAGAATATCATTGTGGAAGTCTACATATGATTGCAAAGTATACCAAGGGATGAGGTGACCCCTGGTATACTTTTTATTTGAATAATAAAATTCACTGAGATATAATAAAATATGCACCAGAGAGGCGGAAAGGAAAAATAAATTGGTTTTCTTTCAGCCTCAATATAGAGAGAAAATACAAAAACAAAATAAAGATATATCATTATTCAGAGGGACATAGCATCCTCCTATTATTGTGACTGCATATATGAAGTTTCGAAAAAAAGGAGGAAATAAATGATTGATATTAATAAAATCACCATAAAGAATAATGCTATGTTTAACATAGTGATGAGACGTCCCAAGCTATGTAAAATGTGCCTGGAGAGAATTCTGGATAAAAAGATAACTGAAATCAGTTATCCCGAGTCAGAAAGAACAATAGATATAGATTTGGAAGCGAAGAGCGTTCGGTTAGATATTTATTGTGAGAATGAAGACGCTGTCTATAACATAGAACTTCAGAACGGAATGTATGAGGAACTTCCTAAAAGGAGCAGATACTATCAGGATATGATAGATGTTGAACTTATAGATAAAGGGGCAGATTATTCTGAACTGAAGAATAACATAGTTATATTTATATGTACCTTTGATGAGTTTGAAAAAGGCAGGCATCTTTATACATTTGAAAATATTTGTGTACAAGATAGAAATCTTAAGCTTGATGATAAGACTACAAAGATATTCCTTAATACAAAGGGTACGAAGGATGATATACCTGCTCCCCTTAAGAATTTTCTGAAATATATGGATGATGGGTCAGTTACTGATGATTTTACCCGAGAAATAGATGAAGCGGTAAACGAAGTCCGTAGGGATAAAAAATGGAGAAAAAAGATCATGACAGTAGAACAATTAATAAAAGATGAAGCCAAGTTGGCACATAAGAAGGGTTTTTCTGAAGGGGAGGCAAAAGGAAAAGCAGAAGGAAAAGCAGAAGGAAAAGCAGAAGGAATTAATCTTATCAATGATTTGCATAATAGACTTTTGAAAGATAAAAGATATGAAGATCTTGAAAAAGCAACTGTGGATATAGAGTATCAGAATCAGCTTTTATCTGAGTATGGATTAAAATAATGTAAATAGTATACCAGGGGGTACCCCTTGGTATACTTTTGAAAAATTGGTTGCATATTATAGTGAAAGATTATATAATAGAAAAGCTGATTTAAAAGCGCACGTTTGGCCCAGTGGCTCAGTTGGTTAGAGCGCCGCCCTGTCACGGCGGAGGTCACGGGTTCGAGTCCCGTTTGGGTCGAAATTAGCCGGCGTGGCGGAATTGGCAGACGCCCGGGACTTAAAATCCCGTGGGTAGTAATACCCGTACCGGTTCGACCCCGGTCGCCGGCATTTTGAATGAAAGAGGAAAGTCTATATTGATGGACTTTCCTTTTTCTTTGTTTACCAATTGGTATAAGGTGGGTTTTATGCTATAATTTTTTTAATATCATAGTGAATTGAGATACAAGGAAATTGGTAAACATGAGATCTAAGAAGAACAATATAAAAAAAATAATAATCTTTATAATTGCTTTCATTCTTTTGATTTCTGTGCTTGCTGTGGTTGATTATCTGGTTGTTAGAAACAGATATACACTTTATCTCCGAGTTGATACAGATGTGCCCGGGAAGGTTGATGTTACTACGGACAGAGATGATATAGTAAAGATTACGGATATCAGCTTTGATGGAAAAAACAGATATTACATAGTTAATATGGTTAAGCTACAGCCGGGTAGAGTTTTTCTTACAATCGACTCTACAGACCCAAAGATTGATGGTGATGTAATTGATATCACTGTTAACAAGCTTGGAATTATATACCAGACGCAGTACATTTCATCAATCGGAAACATTAATATTGTAAGGATTGAGATATTCCTCATGCTTCTGGCGCTTATTGTTTATCTGATCGGTTCTCTGGTAAAGGTTAGGCATGATAACTTTTATACTTACAGAACAATGTATCATATCGGATCGCTTTTGTTCGTGGGAGAGACATGTATTATCTGGCTTTTTAATCTGGTTAGTAGAAATGTATTCTATAACGATAGAGTGTATTCGCTTTATAATGACATAGTTGAGGTACCGACGTTCTTCTCACTGATAGCATTTCCCTTTATAATTATTATTTCTATAATTCTTTTTATAAGTAATATCGTATTATTAATAAAAGAGGGAAGAAGTATTACCAATATGTTTGGGATCGCTTTGGGAATATTGCTTGTGGGAATGACATTCTTCGGAATTACCATTGGTTCTACATCAGGTATTTTTTTCAATACACAGAGTATTATAGGTAATCTTATGTCCAGTTTCTTTGGAATGTTTTTCTTCAGCTTACTTACATATCTGGAGTGCATTCTGGTTGGCTCTTATGTGGGTACGGTTATTGCTCAGAGACATATTCCAAGTTTTAATAAGGATTATATTATCATTTTAGGCTGTGGCATCAGGGAAGACGGTACATTGACCCCACTTTTAAAGGGAAGAGCCGACAGAGCTATGTGGTTTGCGGAAAAACAAAAGAGCAGCAAGGATAAGGATATTATCTATGTGGCTTCCGGCGGTCAGGGAGAAGACGAAATAATATCCGAAGCGCAGGCTATAAAAAACTATCTGATGGAGAGAGACATTCCGGAAGACAGGATTCTTCTTGAGGATAGATCTACTACCACTTATGAGAATATGAAGTTATCAAAGGAAATCATCGATAAGAATATTGATGAAACAGAAGGAACAAAAGAAGATATCCACGTCGCATTTTCCACAACGGGTTATCATGTTTTCAGAAGTGGTAATATAGCTAACAGTGTGGGGGTACAAGCGGTTGGAGTAGGAAGCCGAACCAAATGGTATTTTTATATAAATGCACTTATTCGGGAATTTATTGCTAATATTGTAACTGAAAAGAAACGTCATATAAAAAATGTAATCTTGATTGCACTTGGTTGTCTTGCTATAGTGCTGGTAAGATATATGTTTAAACTTGTGTGATAATAAATGTATTATTGATATGAGGTATTAAATATGGTGTCTGTTGCAAATAATAAAAATGAAGTATCATCGGACTATAAACTTCTGACAAAGCTTTTTTTCAGACTACTCCCATATCAGATTCTTCTGCTTGTAATAAATGCGGTTAATGGTATCGTTGACAGTCTTTATGCCAGTAATGTGCTGGGAAAATCTGCCATGAGTGCTATAGGACTTTATGGCCCTTTGAATCATTTTCTGTATGCTGCAAGTATAGTGTTTGTCAGTGGTTCTCAGATCCTTTATGGAAGATATCTGACAAAAGACCGTAAGCACATAAATAGTATATTTACAGTGGATATTATCATAGCATTCGGACTGTCATTACTTACTTCACTGATAATGGTGGTTAGTGCTTTAACTAATGCAACAACACTTCTTGTTACTGCACAGCCGGATCAAAAAATGCTGAATCACTATCTTCTTGGTCAGGCTGTTGGTATTCCTGCCCTGGTTGTAGGTCAGCAGCTTTTCTCGTTTTTATCTCTTGAGAATCAGACAAAGCGAACAATGATAGCAAGTATTGTTTGCTTTATAACGAATGCAATCTTTAATCATGTTTTCGTTGTTATTCTCTCTATGGGAATATTTGGGCTGGGTATAAGTTCGGCCATATCATCATGGATTTTCTTTGGTATTATGGCTCAGTATTATTTTGCAGGAAAAAGTGAGTGGAAATTCTCTCTTAAGTCGATTATATGGAAGGATGCTCCACAGATTGCAGGGCTGGGATATCCCGGAGCATTGTCAAGATTTGTGGAAATGTTCCGCTGTATTATCGTTAATTTCCTTGTGCTGAAGTATGTTGGCTCAGATGGAATCTCATCCTTTGCAGCCTCTAATTCACTTTTGGCAGTTATCTGGGCTGTTCCATTTGGAATGGTTTCCGTAGCCAGAATGTTGTTTAGTATAAGCTTAGGAGAACATGACAGAAGGTCACTGGTGGACGTTGTGAAGATAGTATTCACAAAGGGAATGATGCTTACGGTAGCAATTGATATTCTGCTTATTACATGTGCAGTTCCGCTCACTAATCTGTTCTACCATGACAGCACAAGTGCAGTATATCATATGACAGTTATGGGATTCAGGATTCTGCCGCTTTGTATGCCGCTGGCGGTAATCAGTTTGACCTTTGCATGTTATGCACAGGCGGCGGAGAAAAAAATACTTTCAATCGTCCTTCCAATAGTGGACGGAATGATTGGAGTTGTACTTTTCAGTTTCATTCTGATACCGGTTCTCAAGATGAACGGACTTTATATTGCAAATGTACTTAATGGCGTACTTTGTGCAATAGTAATAATTACAAGTTCATGGATTGAAGAAAAAAAATTCCCATTCAAGCTGGAACCACTTATGGCTATTCCAAAAAGGTTTGGAGTAGACGCAGATAAAAGAATTGACGTGTCAGTTCGAAACATGGATGAGGTTGTGAGTGTTTCAGAAAGAATTACGGATTTTTGTAAGGCTCAAGGAGTAGATGAAAGAAGGACATATTTAGCCAGCCTCTGCATGGAGGAGATGGCAGGAAATGTAGTTGAACACGGATTTTCGTTGGATAAAAAGAACCATTCTGTTGACATTCGTGTCATTAACCTGGATGGAAATCTTGTTCTTAGAATCCGTGATAACTGCTCTGCCTTCAATCCTTCCAAGCGAGCTGAGGCTATGAAATTCGACGAGGATGGCCAGAATATCGGAATAAAACTCGTATATGGTATGGCCGAAAAAGTCTATTACCAGAATCTTCTGGGTCTTAATGTTCTTACGATACAGATATAAGAACCACAGTTGAACGTGGCTTTAGATTTATACCGGATTGGTCAGCTAGTTTTTTCTCTTTTCCGGCGTCAGATGAAAATCCGGTAGAATCGAAAGCCAGTTTCCAGCTGCTTCCATTTGGAAGTATTGGCAGTTCAAATAAATGTTCTTCCCAATGTGCATTTACAGCTACATAGATAAATGTATCTTTTTTGGTTTTATATTTTACATGATCTTCCGCGTACATATATGCGAAGCAAAGTCCGGAGGAAGCTTCATTCAGATCCCAAACCCGTGTTCCATGAAGGGAAAGCTCCGGATAACCCGTTCCGTTATTTCCGTAATCATATGAATTTGAAGCGAAGACGGGATGCTTTTTTCTAAAGGCAATAAGTCTTCTTACATAGTTATAAAGATCCTTGTTTTTATCCAGATAAGACCAGTCCAGCCAGGATATTTTATTGTCCTGGCAATATGCGTTGTTATTACCCCACTGAGTATTTGCAAACTCGTCTCCGGAAAGAAGCATAGGCACACCTCTGCTGGTGAGAAGAATAGTAAACATATTCTTCATCTGTCTAAAACGAAGTACATTTACTTCTTTATCATCTGTTTCTCCTTCTATTCCACAGTTCCAGCTGTTATTATCATTACAGCCATCCATGCTGTTCTCACCATTTTGATCATTATGTTTTTCATTATAAGAAACAAGATCGTACATTGTGAAACCATCATGACAGGTTATGAAATTAATAGATGCTGATGAACTTCTGCTTCCATACAGGTCTGCAGAACCTTTTATTCTGAGATACATTTCGGGTGCGCATTCTTCACCACCTTTAATGAATCTTCTTACTGAGTCTCTATATTTTCCATTCCATTCTGACCATCTTCCGAAATCAGGAAAACAACCAACCTGGTAAAGGCCTCCGGCATCCCAGGCTTCGGCAATAAGTATTGATTTGCCGAGAATAGCATCATGGGCAATACTGTCAAGAAGCGGAGGAGTGACCATTGGTGCACCATTTTCATCCCTTGAAAGAATTGATGCAAGATCGAATCTGAATCCGTCCACATGATAACTGGATATCCAGTATCTGAGACAGTCGAGAACTACATTTCTCACAATAGGATTATTGCAGTTCATAGTGTTGCCACATCCGCTGAAATTGTAATAATACCCTTCCGGTGTCAGAAGGTAATAGGTTCTGTTATCTATTCCACGATAGGAGATGTACGGGCCGTTTTCATTTCCTTCTGCAGTATGATTAAATACCACATCAAGAATTACTGATATACCATTCTGGTGCAGCTTTTTGATCATGTTTTTAAGCTCATCAGCCTCCATTCCAAAAGGTGCACTGGCTGCATAGCCGGCCTTCGGAGCGAAAAAGCCAACAGTAGAATAGCCCCAGTAATTAACCAGCTGTTCACCATTTACGACTCTCTGATTTTCCAGTTCGTCAAATTCAAATATAGGCATGAGTTCGATACAATTGACACCAAGTTCTTTGAGGTATGGTATCTTTTCAATAAGTCCTGCGTAGGTGCCTCTGAACTTGACGCCGCTGCTTGGGTCAGCGGTAAAGGATCGGACATGCATCTCGTAGATGATAAGCTCTGAGGAAGGAACCTCCAGAGGTTTATCCCCATCCCAGTCGAAATCCTCGCGGATAAACTGGCCGCGGTGCTGGAAGGAACTAGAGCTATCGATTACATTTCTCCATCTGGTACGGCCGGAGATTGACTTCGCATAAGGGTCCAGCAATACTCTGTTTTTATCGAAAAGCAGTCCCTTTGCGGGATCATATGGACCATCGAAGCGATAGCCGTATTCTGTAGTTTCAATCTGAAGACCGAAAACCATCATGGAGTAAACATTACCGATCCTGAACTCCTCAGGGAAAGGAATCTCAACAAAGGGTTCCTCCTGACCATGGTGATAAAGAACAAGCGTACAGCTTGTGGCCTCCTTGGAAAAAATACTGAAATTAACCCCACCGTCTGTAATTGTTGCCCCGAAGGGAAAGACCCTTCCGATTCCATACTCCAGATCCTGGATTTTTTTAGTAGGAAATGTATCTATCTGTTTCATAAATCTACCCCATCTTATTCTGTATGCATATCTGCCGGATTGCAGATAATAAATGCCTTCAAGGTTATTATATAACAGATTGACTGATAATAGATACAATTACTTTGACATATGATACAATAGACGTGTGTAACGGGGACAGGAGTCCCCTGGTATATTTTTCAGGGAGTTATAGAATGAAAAAACTTACGTTAGGAATCCTGGCACATGTTGATGCCGGAAAGACAACTCTTACAGAGAGTCTGCTGCTCTCCTCGGGTGTTATAAATAAGGCAGGAAGGGTGGATCATGGAGACGCATTTCTGGATACGGAAAGTCTGGAGAAGCAGCGTGGTGTGACCATAATCTCGAAGCAGGCAGTGATAAGTCTGGATAAGGATAATAGATTTAACAGTAGTGGAGATGATCTGGAAATTACCATTATCGATACTCCGGGGCATACTGATTTTGTGGGAGAAACAGAGAGGGCTCTGGCCATAATGGACATGGCCATCCTTGTGGTAAGCGCATCTGATGGCGTGACCGGTTCAACAAAGAAGCTCGCCCGAATGCTGAAACATTATAAATTGCCATATATTATCTTTGTAAATAAGATGGATCTATTCCATGGAGAGCGTGATGATCTTATATCTGAAATCAGAGCTGAGCTGGATGTATCGGCAGATGTTCTTCCTTTTGATATGGAATATGTTGCAGGTATATCAGAAAAGCTGATAGAAAAATATTTTGAAACCGGTGAAGTTGAGGATAGTGAGATAAGGAAGCTTATTATAAAAAGTCAGCTGCATCCTGTGGTTTTTGGAACGGCTCTTAAGAACGAAGGCTCAGATGAACTTCTATCTTTGGTATCAGGCTATATGCCGGAGGTTTCATACAGAGAGGAATTTGGAGCAAGGATTTTTAAGATAACCTACGAGAATTCCCGGAAACTCAGCTTTGCCAAAATAACCGGTGGCAAGGTAAATGTGAGAGACGTGATAGAGGATGAAAAGATAACTGAGATAAGACGCTATAACGGCGGCAGGTTCGAAAGTCTTACCACGGCAGAAGCTGGGGACATAGTTACATTTCTTGGAATGGACAGCTCATATATCGGAAAAGGACTTGGATTTGAGATGGACTTTGGAGTGACCATGACCAGGCCTCTTCTCAGATATCTTATGGTTCTGCCCTTCGGGATTACAGTCCGTGAATTTCTTCCGAAGATGCGAGAGCTTTCGGCCGAAGATCCGCTCATCGGAAATCTGGAGACAGAGGGTGAGGATAAAATCTATATATCTGTAATGGGAGACTTTCAACTGGAAATCCTGGCGGCCAAAATCAAAGAGCGATATGATGTGTCGGTTAGCTTTACAGAGGGAAGAGTCATATATAAGGAAACTATTGCCGCCCCGGTTATCGGATATGGACATTTCGAGCCACTCAGACATTATTCTGAGGTACATATTCTTATTGAGCCACTTCCTCAGGGAAGTGGAGTTCAGATAGGAACGGATCTTAGTGTAAATGAGCTGAGCATACAGTTCCAGAAAACCGTTCTGGATACCATGTCCCGTGAACTTCCCAGAGGTGTGCTGACGGGTGCTGAACTTACTGATGTGAAGCTGACTCTTATAGCAGGAAAATCCCATACAAAGCACAGTAATTCGGAGGATTTTCGTGAGGCTGCAAAGCGTGCAATAAGACAAGGACTTATGCAGGCAGAAAATGTATTACTTGAGCCTTACATGATGGCAAGGATTACATTACCTTCTGAACTGGTGGGAAGAATTTATACCGACATAGAACAGATGAATGGCAAATGTGAGATAGAGGAAGATGCTTCAGGAAGTAATAATAGATTGGAGAAAGCCGGAAAGACCAGTCTAAGGGTAAGTGCTCCCGCAAGGGAGATAGGTAATTATCAGGCGGAGCTGGCAAAGTTTGCAGCGGATGAGGCCACCATGGAATTCCTGGAGGTAGAGTACCAGCCGTGCAGAAACCCTGAAGAAATTATAGAGGACATACATTATGATCCGGAACGTGATGTAAATGCACCTTCGCATAGTGTATTCTGCTCACATGGAGCGGGTGAAATCGTTCCTTGGGATGAATGTCAGGAAAGAATGCATGTAGAAGATAAAGAGGCCTTCTATCTTCGGGGGGAAGAAAGCAGTTTAGAAGATGATCTTAAAAGACAGGCTGCCCTTCTCAGGAAAAAATATGAGAGGGAAAATGAAAAAGCAAAAAAACAGGAAGATAAAATCTACTCCATAGGAACCGAAGAAGTTGACAGGATACTTAGAGAAGCGTCTCATTCAAATGAAGTTGAAGGAAAACGGACAAAGAGAGTATATTTTGAAAGAAACGCTTCAGTACGGTCATCCGTAAAAAAGAAAAAGGAGGCAAAGCCTCCATTTCTAATCGTAGATGGATACAACATGATTTACTCCTGGAAGGATTTAAAAGGGCTTACAAAAAGCTCCGAGGATATGGAAGGAGCCAGGTGGAAGCTGATTGAAATCCTGTCGGAATATGCCGTTCTGAAGGAAACAGAAATAATGGTTGTATTCGATGCATATAAAGTAAAAGGACACTACACCACCTACATGAAATGTATGGGCGTCCATGTGGTGTACACAAAGGAAGCAGAAACCGCAGACCAATACATCGCAAGATATACAAAAATGAACGCAAAAGATTTTGACATCACTGTCGCCACCTCGGACCGGATGATCCAGATATTCGTTCTGGGAGAAGACTCAAAAGTAATATCTGCCGGCGTTCTGGAAAATGACGTGGCAAGTGCGAGAAAAAGTGCGATGGAGTTGGTGTAGGGAATTACTTCATCTCGAGAATTACTTCTCTTGCAAGACTTTCCTCAATAGGTTTTGCAAAGACTCCGGGTTCGAATTCTTTGATGGATCCAATTCCATCCTGAAGTACGAATCTTAATTTTCCATCACGGACTTTTTTGTCTGTGTAGAGTCTATTAACAAGAGCATCGCGATCGATATAAGCAGGTATTTCTGTAGGAAGACCTGCTTTTTTTAACAGGCTGATAACTTGAGTTACTTCTTCTTTGGTAAGCAAGTCAAGTTTATTTGCAAGGATGACTTCTGCAACCATTCCAATGGAAACAGCTTCACCATGCATTAGTTCATATCCACTTTCAGTCTCGATAGCACGGCCAACAGTGTGGCCAAGATTAAGAACCTCTCTAAGACCTGACTCCCTTTCATCCTTCATTACCACTTCATATTTGATTCGACAGTTTGTTTCTGCAATATGTTCACATGCTTCAGGCTCAAGTTCGAGAATTTCACTCATATGATTATCCAGATAATCAAAGAATTCCCTGTCTGCAAGACAGGCATGTTTTATTGTTTCGGCGAGTCCGCTGATGATCTGTCTCTTTGGAAGAGTCTTCCATGTTGCTATATCAAGATAAACCTTAACAGGCTGATTAAAAAGACCAATAAGGTTTGTTGCAAGAGGAGTATCAACAGCTGTCTTTCCACCAACAGATGCATCTGCTGCAGCAAGTAGTGTAGTTGCATAATTGATAAATGGAACACCTCTTCCGAAGGTACCTGCAATAAACCCTGCGAGATCAGTTACAACTCCACCGCCGACGGCAATAATACAGCAGTCACGTCTATACTGATTAGCAAGCATTTCATCTTCGATTATAGATTTAGTTTCTCTTGTCTTGCTTTTTTCGCCCTCAGGGAAAACGAACAACTGAGATTTATAACCGGCATCTACTAATGCTTTGTTGATTGGTTCTGCATATAGATCTTTAACAATGCTGTCTGTGATGACAGCAAATTTTTTTATATTACCAACCAGACCGGATTTGATATCATCCAACAGCTGGTTTTGCAGATTGTATCCGACCTGGATATCATAACTATCATCAACTACTTTTTTTAATTCAACACGAAATGAACTCATATTATAATCTCCAATTTATAATGTTTAAGTACACAAAATTTACAAGTCGTATTATACAGTTTTAAGGTTGATAATTCAAATAAGTTTATGAGGCTGGCCGGTGTATCAGTTGTATCTTCCTTTTCCATCACATATAATAATGATTAAGCAATATGAAAAAAGGAGGCCATATAGTGATGTCAAATCATGCGGATATAGCAAAAGAGTTATTTTTAAAAGGATATAACTGTTCCCAGTCAGTTTTATGTGCCTTCTCAGATGTCACAGGTTATGATGTTGATACTTCTGCTCGTATGGCTTCATCCTTTGGAGGTGGACTGGGGCGTCTGCGTCAGACCTGTGGTGCAGTAAGTGGAGCGGCACTCGTACTTGGAATAGTGAAGGGTTATGATGATCCTTCCAATTACGAAGCTAAGAAAAAACACTACGAATTGGTCAGAGAGTTTGCTGATAGGTTTAAAGAAAAGAATAGAAGTATCAATTGTGGCGAACTGTTAAAGATGGCAAGTCTCAATTCTGAGAGTGGAGGGCAGCCTGAGAAGCGAAGTGATGAGTATTATCAAAAGCGTCCGTGCCCTCAGCTGGTATA
This sequence comes from Eubacterium sp., assembly GCA_024692605.1. GTDB lineage: Bacteria > Bacillota > Clostridia > Lachnospirales > Lachnospiraceae > Eubacterium_Q. The sequence continues at coordinate 3,041 of JAILMQ010000208.1, read as the reverse complement.
TGATGCGGCCCATATACTGGATGAGATGTTAAATGATATTTCATGAGGATCATAGATGGATAATAATGCAGGTGAACAAAAGAATAATTCCGGATGCGGTTGCGGATGTCTTACATTTATCATTATTCTAGTGTTGATTGCGGCAGTTCCGAGGGTGGTAACTCGTTATAAAAATAGACATGAAGAAACCGGCACTACAGAAGCAAGAACTACTGAAATGACTACTGCTGAGGTAAATGAATTTGATGTTGAGACTCAGACTGAGGATGTAATCATTGAAGTTAGTTCAGATGAAAATGTCGAAAATGATACGAGTATTATTGAAGAGTACAACTTGTATGATTACACCGGTTATGGACTTGAGGAAGATAATCCGGCCACGAACATTTGTGATGTTCAGGAAACGGTTTTATACCTTGCGATGCACGACGTTCCGTCTCCGGTAAAGATATATGTCAGCGGTCTTTCGGAAATGGATTGCAAATACATTAATAACGATTTTGATAACACGTTTATTAAAGTGTTTCAGTATTCCTGTCATAGCGACGCGGCTACAGGAGATATAAAATCTGTTGATTATAGCTTTAATAAAACGGATAGCTTCTATATCTATAAAAATATTGTAGAAGGAATAGAAATCCCTGCAGAAGAAGAAAATGCACTGGCTGTTCAAAGTGTTGTCAGTGATTTCATGTCAGAGAATATTGATTCATCTATGTCTGAATATGACAGAGAATTGGCTATTCATGATTATCTGGTGGAAATTACAGAGTTTGGAAACGAAGATGAGGTAATAGAGAGCGAGCATGATGTTTATGGAGTATTTGTAGATCATGTTGCTGTTTGTGAAGGGTATGCAAAAGCGTTTGAACTTTTGTCCTATTGTTGTGGTATAGAAAGCCGGTTAATTAATGGTTATGGTGATGACAACAGTCATGTATGGAATCTGACAAAGATTAATGATATATGGTATCAGGTTGATGTTACCTGGGATGATCCTACTAAAACAGAAGAAAATTATGATGAGCATGATTTTGGCATAGTACATGCATATTTCAATATCACAGATGAATATATGAGTAATCTGAAACACTCATGGAATAGCGAAAACTATCCGGAGTGTACATCCCTGGACGCAAATTATTATGTTGTTAATAATTCAATTACCGACCATGATGGGTTTGTTTCTTTGGTTAATCAGTATGCTGTAAATGGAAATACGATAGATGTTGCGGTATCTGATTTCCAGAATGATATTTATAATATTGATGATATTGTCAGGGCAACAGGTTATGTAGGGAGTTGGACCTGGAACATGTATTTTGAAAATGATGCGATAGGGTATCAGGTTATTAGATTGTATTTTTATTAAATATGAGATTCGTGAATATAATCAGGAGGTAATTTTACATGAAAAAAAATCTTTATCTATTTAATGATAGTTTTTGTTTTGATAACCAACAGTTCTTTTGGTGATTTTAATGTGGTTGAAGCAAGTGGAAAAAAGTATTGTTATTCTGTGACACCTAAAGTAACTGATGCAAGTTATAACTACTTAAATGAAATATATATAAAGAAATATCCGGAAATGGGTTTGGAGTTGGTATATGGATCTGAAAAGGACAAACAGATACTCCAGAAACTTGCAATAACCATATGCAAAAACTGCAAAACTGATGAAGAAAAATGTTTGGCAATTAGTAGGTGGGTAAAGAGAAATATTAAATATTCATCCTATTCGTCAGCTGAAACTTATTATTTTCCTATAGATGTATTTGCTAATCGCAATGGTAATTGTTTAGGCTATGCGTTATTGATGACTCACTTGATGAGAGTTTGTGGAATCCCTGCAGTTCCGATTTTCGGAACTAGAGGAGATATGAAAAAATATGTTGAACTTAGTGAAGACAGGATAATGGATCATGCCTGGGTGATGGCATATTATAAAAATGATTGGTTTCTTTATGATCCATTATTTGAGGTGGAAAACAATAATGACAGGGATAATATATCAAAGAGGTATTTTACTGATTCACTTGAAGGGATTACTCCTTACTATCAGGGAATAGATACCAATTATTATGGTATCGGAGTCCTTACTTTATATAAGGTCAATAGATTTTTAATTTATCAGAATAATCAGCCTGCCTCACAATACAATGGAAACTCGGTACAAGGTGGATACAGTATAAATAGCTGTGTTTCTTATTTTGCTGAATGTAAGTATCAGGATGATAATAATATAAATGATGGATTTGATTATGTTGATGCATCCAGAGCTAATGATAGAGATAAGATGATTTGTGATGAATGTTATACAAATGGATGGATATCATATGGTGGTCAAATGTACCTGGCTAGACATAATGGTGTTTTATATGCAAATACTTTCAAAACCTATAACGGAAAGAATTATTTTATGACGTATGATGGTTCAGCACTAGAAATGCCGGGTTCGGTTGATAACTATATAACCACTCAGGGATTTATAACAATAAAAGTTGGAGATACTATTTCAGGTATTACACCAACCTGGAAAGAAGATGCAATTGAAGAAGGAAAGGTAATTGTCTATACAAACGATACCCCTGATATTGTGTCTGTGTCTAATGATGGAGTTATAAAAGGATTAAAGGAAGGGCTTGCTACAGTTTGGGTTTGTTCTAAAGATACAGTAGATGGTGATACTCACTATATGAGTACATTTATCCAGCTATATGTAACTAATAAAGACCGAAAGTTTTCATACGAAGATACAATAAAAAAGGAAACTCTTATTACTGATGATAGCAAAAAAGGAAATTATGTTATAGTTGATAATAATACTGTAGAGTATAAGTCACCTGGCAACATTAATCAGAAATCAGTAACTATTCCTCAGTCTACCAAAATCAATGGAAGATCATACAAAGTAAAATCGATATCAAATAATGCATTTATAAAGTGCAAAAAGCTTACCAATGTAACTATTGGCAAGAATATAGAAAAAATAGGTAACAACGCCTTTAAAGGATGTAAACGGTTAAAAAAAGTAACCATTA
>JAILMQ010000168.1 GCA_024692605.1 Eubacterium sp. | reverse complement strand
AGGAAGATATCAAAGTACTTTTTATTGGTCTTCTTTTCCATCTCCGCTGCAGTAATGAAACCATCATTATCTGATGCAAATATCTTATTATATCCCTCTGCCATCTTCACATACTTTTTATTCTGGTAACCACACCATATTAAGTAAACAGTGGGAACCATAAGTACAAGAATCAGAGGAGTATTTTTTACAGGATAATTCCCTTCTGCCATGGAAACAAATGCAAAGCTGTAAAAAACAGTAAGTGTAATTCCTATTATCAGCTGAGCCATGGCCTTGGATCTGTTTTTATTGATTATTTTTGTATTTAGATACGATCTTTGTTCACTCATTTAAGCACCCCGAAATCGGCGCCTGACAAGCAATACATTTACCCATGCTGCCTGCACGTATTCTATTCTGTGTTCCGCAGTTCGGGCATACACACATTACAAATCCTACACCGTTATTAACATCCTGATTTATTGCATCATATATCACAACTGCCGGCTGAGGCTCTCTCTGGAATGAACAATTAACAAAATATTTCTTTTTGAAAAGACCGGCCATGGAAGCTCTTAGCTTTCCTCCCGGCTTATTCATCAATGTGGCTATCTCACCTATAGTCACAATACCATCCTGATCACTTCCGAATATGGTTTCAAGTCTTCTGGCAAAATCAATTCTTTTACCAACCATGAGTCCCCACCAGAAGATAAGGCACCCAATAACAAAATGAAATCCAAAGAATCCCAAGCCAAAACCACTAAAATCAATTATATTCAGAGCAACTCCGAAAAGATTAAAATCGGCAACTACCATGCCGATAATAATCAGTGTCTTTTTTTAATTTTCTTGTTTTGCAACAGTTTTTAAGTTTAAATATCTGACATTCATATTCTGTAATCTTATTTATAATATTTTTTATTTTTTCTTAAATACCGAAATGGAAAGTGCAGGAACAGTGATACTTATATAGTTTTCTCTGTCATCCACCTTTCCGGCCTTGGACTTTTTAACAACCTTATTGTTATGACCTTCACCACCGAATTTCGCAAGATCGCTGGAGAATATTTCCTTCCAGTCTCCTGCAGATGGAACTGCCAATTTATAATTCTTTGCATCAACCGGTGTAAAGTTACAGATAATAAGGAGTGTATCCTTCTCATCCTCTCCTCTTCTTTCAAAAGAAAGAATTGATCTGTTGGCATCATTAGCAGAAATCCATGCAAACCCATCGGAGTTATTATCCTTCTGATAAAGAGCAGGCTCTTTCTTATACAGATGATTCAGTTCCTTAACATAGTCTCTTATACATCTATGTGCATCGAACTCAAACAGTGACCAGTCAAGTTCTGAAGATTCACTGAATTCTTTCATCTGTGCAAATTCCCGTCCCATAAATAGAAGCTTCTTTCCAGGATGTGTAGCCATGAATCCATAAGCAGCTCTTAAGTTAGAGAACTTATCTTCATAACCTCCCGGCATCTTCTCGATCATAGAACATTTTTCATGAACCACCTCGTCATGTGAAAGCACAAGCACAAAGTTCTCACTGTATGCATATACCATACTGAAGGTCAGTTCATTGTGATGATATTTTCTATAAAGCGGATCCAGCTGAATATAATTCAGGAAATCATTCATCCAGCCCATATTCCACTTGAAATCAAAACCAAGTCCACCCTCTTCTATAGGATGTGTCATAAGCGGCCAAGCAGTTGACTCCTCAGCAATCATCATTACCTGAGGGAACATTTCATTCATCTTTGTATTTAATTCCTTGATGAATTCAACAGCTTCAAGATTCTCATTTCCACCAAACTTATTAGGTCTCCATTCCATGCCCTGACGACCATAATCAAGGTAAAGCATGGAAGCAACCGCATCCATTCTGATTCCGTCTACATGGTACTTGTCAGCCCAGTAAAGTGCATTTGCAACAAGGAAATTACGAACCTCATTACGACCATAATCAAATATATATGTTCCCCAGTGCGGATGCTCTGCGCGTAGAGGATCATCACTTTCATAAAGTGGAGTTCCGTCGAAACGTCCCAGTCCATGTTCATCCTTAGGGAAATGTGCCGGTACCCAGTCAATTATTACGCCAATACCCTGATCATGCATATAATCTACGAAATACATGAAATCAGTAGGTCTTCCGTATCTGGAAGTCGGTGAATAATAACCTGTAACCTGATAACCCCAGGACGGATCATAAGGATGCTCCATAATAGGCATAAGCTCTACATGGGTATATCCCATCTCTTTTACATATTTAGCAAGGGCTCTTGCAACCTCTTTATAGTTAAGGAATTCACGACCATCCTCCGGTCTCTTCCAGGATCCGAGGTGAACCTCATAAATATTTACAGGAGACTTAAGAAGTTCCTTTTTATCTCTGGTCTTCATCCACTTAGCGTCGTTCCACTTGTAATCAAGCTTTGTGACACGTGAAGCATTTGCAGGTCTTATTTCTGACATCACTGCATATGGATCACTCTTCATGAATACTTCTCCGGTCTTTGATCTGATTTCATACTTATAAATCTGATCTTCAAATTCCCCAGGAATAAACAGCTCGAATATTCCTGAATAATCAAGCTTTCTCATCTGATATCTTCTACCGTCCCAGTTGTTGAAATTACCAACCACTGAAACTCTTTCTACGTTAGGAGCCCACACTGCAAAAAGTGTTCCGTATACTCCATCCACTTCCATTGGATGAGAACCAAGTTTCTCATAAATTGAATAATGCAGACCCTCATTAAATTCGCTTATATCTATCGGGTCTATCACAGGCTCAAATGTATAAGGATCAATAAATGACTCTTCATGTCCATCAATAAATTTGGCTTTAATTCTATACTCAAACCTTTTTTTATCTTTAAGTCTTATGGAATAAAATCCATCGTATCTGTCAGATACCAGTGAATAGGTTTTGCCTTCTGTTATATCAGTGATTTTTACAACCTTCGCATCCGGGAGATATACATTAACAAAAACATCGTCAATACATTCATGAATTCCCAACAGATGATGAGGGTTATCATGCTTCGCTTTAGTTAATGCTTCAACTTCCATCCAGTTAATTGCAAATACAGCTTTTCTTCTAGTCGTCACTTTATTTTCTCCTTGTCTGCTTTCAAAAAATACCCTTCAATAGTATATCGTACATTACTAAAGCATGCAAGAAAAAATGAAGAAATAATGACGCTATTCGGTTTACATAAAAAAGACCATCGGGTGATACCCGACGGTCTGTATAATCAGATTTCGTGAATGAAAATACCACTTCTGAGCTTTGGCTCAAACCATGTGGATTTAGGTGGCATCAAAAGCCCTGCATCAGCTACATCAAAGAGCTCGCTGATTGAAGTTGGATACATTGAGAAAGCAAGCTTCATATCTGAATTCGCTCTTCTCTCCAGTTCCCCAAGTCCTCTGATTCCTCCAACAAAATCAATTCTCTTATCTGTTCTCGGATCTTCTATCCCAAGAATCGGACCAAGGATATTCGTCTGAAGAATTGAAACATCCAGTCCGGTTACAGGATCATCTGACTTAAAATCATCATGAACCTTAAGTTCATACCAGCTTCCACCAAGGTACATTCCGAATATACCTTTCTCAGCAGGCTGATATGCCTCGTCAACCTTTTTAACATCACATATCTGTGAGATCTTTTCTATAAACTCTTCTTCAGATAAGCCGTTTGTATCCTTAACCACTCTGTTATAAGGTAATATCTCAAGCTCACTTTCCGGGAAAAGAACTGAAAGGAAGAAATTGAAATCTTCTTCACCGGTATAACCCGGATTCTCTTCTCTTTTCTTTAATCCCACCTTTACTGCTGAAGCTGCTCTATGATGACCATCTGCAATATAGATATTATTCTCTTTGCCGAACTCATCCTTTATAACTTCAATATCTGCAGGATCATTTATTACCCAGACATTATGAGTGATTCCATCCTCAGCAACAAAGCCATATGTCTTTTCAGTGTTCTTAACCTTGGCAACAACTTCGTTAATAAGACTCCTGTCACGGTAAGCAAGGAAAATAGGACCTGTCTGTGCACTGCAGTTATAAATATGATTAATTCTGTCCTGTTCCTTCGCAGCAAGAGTATTTTCATGCTTTTTAACAGTACCATTTAGATAATCATCCAGTGAAACCGCTGCAACAATACCAGTCTGAGAACGTCCGTTCATTATAAGCTCATAGATATAATAAACCTTCTTATCCTCACGTATATATGTACCGTTTTTTATATCTTCACGAAGCACATCTCTGGCCTTATCATAAGCTTCCTGTGAATACATATCGAAGTCATCATCAAAAAGTGTCTCCGGTCTGTCTATTCTAAGAAAACTCTCAGGATGTGTACTAACAAATTCTTTTGCCTCTGCTCTCTTATAAACATCATAAGGAAGTGCCGCAACCTTATCTACTAAATCAGGTCTTGGTCTATAGGCATCAAATGGAATAATTCTAGACATATATATCTCCTTAGCGTCTTACAAAATCAACTGCCTGAACTATTGACTCATCAAATTCCTCATCACTGGAATTCTTAAATATAAACAACTCAGGAATCTGCTTAGGAGGTGTATAATCCTGTGTGGCAACGTATTCATCCCAATGCTCGATTTTCCATGTATCTCTTTCTGAATTACGTGCTACCATTCTCTGATGTACAACCTCGATATCTGTATGTACCCAGATGATGCAAAGCTCAGCATTCTTTAAAGCCAGCTTCTTACGCATTGATGCAAGCCATTCCTGATCTCTGATTTCAGTCTTAAATGGTGCATTTATAAGAACCGTATCATTATAGTTGAGAGCATTAAATGCTATCTCAAGAATTGCAAGATACTCAGCATCTCTTATATTTTCCTGGAAGAACTGTGATGAACGATCGAATGGTTCTCCCGCAACCTTATAAATCTGCTTAGAAAGAATAATCAGATCATCCTTATCAAGATAAACACAGTTATTAAGTGCTCTAGCAAGATTTTTTGTGATGAATGTTTTTCCACACGCCGGTGGAGAAGTTACCAGAATAAGCTTCTTCTTTGCCATATTACCCTCCAAAATAGGAAATAAAAATTAAATGATAAAATCCCCCGATAAATACCATTACCCTATTTTTTTGTAATATATCCTTTAGCTGTAAGAAGTTCAGCACACAGTACAGCACCACCAGCTGCACCACGGATGGTATTATGAGAAAGACCAACAAACTTATAATCAAAGATTGAATCCTCACGGAGTCTTCCCATGGATACTCCCATTCCGTTTTCGTAGTTAACATCAGCCTGAACCTGAGGTCTGTTATCTTCCTCCATATAACGGATGAACTGCTTTGGAGCAGAAGGAAGATCAAGCTTCTGAGGCTCGCCACTGAAGTTTTCCCACTTCTCTATAATCTGTTCTTTAGTAGGCTTCTTTCCGAAGTTAACAAAAACTGTAGCTGTATGTCCGTAAAGAACCGGAACACGGATACACTGAGCTGTAATGTTAGGTGCATCCTCGCTCATCTTAATAACTCCGTCTTCTACCTTACCCCAGATCTTAAGTGGCTCTTTTTCAGATTTCTCCTCTTCACCACCGATATAAGGGATAATATTTTCTACCATTTCAGGCCAGTCCTTGAAATTCTTTCCTGCTCCTGAAATAGCCTGATAAGTTGAAACAACAACTTCCTTAGGCTCGAATTCCTTAAGTGCAAAAAGTGCAGGTGCATAAGACTGAATTGAACAGTTAGGCTTAACTGCTACAAATCCTCTTTTAGTTCCAAGTCTCTTCTTCTGAGCTTCAATAACCTCAAAATGCTCAGGATTAAGTTCAGGCACTACCATTGGTACATCAGGTGTCCATCTATGTGCACTATTGTTGGAAACTACAGGAGTCTCTGTCTTTGCATACGCTTCTTCGATAGCCTTGATCTCATCCTTAGACATATCAACAGCACTGAATACAAAGTCAACCTCAGCTGCAATCTCTTCCACTTCATTTACATTTTTCAATACAAGGTCTTTTACAGAATCAGGAATCGGATTATCCATCTTCCATCTTCCTTCAACAGCCTCACTATATTTCTTACCGGCACTACGAGGTGATGCTGCAACAACCACAACATCATACCAAGGATGGTTATTTAGAAGATCGATAAATCTCTGACCAACCATACCCGTAGCTCCGAGTATTCCAACTCTTAATTTTTCCATAATATTTTCCTCATCAATTATATGTAGAGCTATAGCAATAATCCGGCTATACGCATTCCCGATTATTTAACAACTCTTACTCTTATAACTCCATCGATATTCTCAAGCTCTTTTGCCATATTTGCAGCATCAGGTGTATCAACATCAAGGATTGTGTAAGCAAAATCACCACGTGACTTACTAACCATATCAGGTACATTTATGCCAGCCTTAGAGAATGCTCCTGTAAACTGTGTGAGCATATTAGGGATGTTCTTGTGGCATACTGTGATACGTCCTGCAGAAGAAGGAACACCGGCATCTACTCTTGGATAGTTAACTGAGTTGATTACATTTCCGTTCTCAAGGAAATCTCTGATTTCATTTACTGCCATAACTGCACAGTTATCTTCTGACTCTGCTGTTGAAGCTCCAAGGTGAGGTGTACAGATAACTCCCTCATGTCCAACTACTGTAGGGTTAGCAAAGTCTGTTACATAACGATGTACCTTACCGGCATCAATAGCCTTCATAAGTGCAGGCTCATCTACAAGGATATCTCTAGCGTAGTTAAGAACTACTACACCATCCTTCATAAGTGAGATAGCCTCTTCGTTTATCATACCCTTTGTAGCATCCATAAGAGGTACATGTACTGTAATATAATCACAGTTTGAATATATATCATTAACATTTGTAATGTGCTTTACTGACTTTGAAAGGTTCCATGCTGCATCAACTGAAACAAATGGATCATAGCCCCATACTTCCATACCAAGATGTACAGCTGCATTTGCTACTCTGCATCCGATAGCTCCAAGTCCGATTACACCAAGCTTCTTTCCCTGAATCTCATTACCTGCATAAAGCTTCTTCTGCTTCTCTGCTGTCTTGGCAATGTTCTCATCATTCTGATCCTCAACAACCCAGTTTGCACCGGCAACGATATCTCTTGATCCAAGAAGAAGTCCTGCAATAACAAGCTCCTTAACACCGTTAGCATTTGCTCCAGGTGTATTGAATACAACGATACCCTTTTCTGCATAATCATCAAGTGGAATATTATTAACTCCGGCACCTGCTCTTGCAACTGCAAGAAGCTTGTCAGATACCTTAAGCTCATGCATTGAAGCACTTCTTACAAGCACTGCATCAGCTTCATTTAATTCTTCAGTCATTTCATAGCTTGCGTCAAAAAGATCTGTTCCGCATTTTGCTATAGGGTTTAAACATTTAATCTTAGCCATCTTTATATTCTCCTTAACTGTTCTTCTCTTCGAAATCCTTCATGAATGCTACAAGCTTCTCAACACCTTCGATTGGCATAGCATTGTAGATAGAAGCACGCATACCACCAACTGATCTGTGTCCCTTAAGGTTAACAAATCCGGCTTCTGTAGCTTCCTTGATGAACTTAGCTTCAAGATCTGCATCATGAGCTCTTGTTACAAATGGAACATTCATAAGGGATCTATCCTTCTCAACTACTGTTCCTACGAACATCTTAGACTGATCAAGATAGTCATAAAGGATCTTAGCCTTCTTCTCATTATGAGCCTGCATAGCCTTAAGACCACCCATTGACTTAACCCACTTAAATACAAGACCACAGATATAGATACCATAGCATGGAGGTGTATTGTAAAGTGAATCAGCATCAGCCTGAGTCTTATACTTAAGCATTGTAGGAACGAATTCAGGAAGATCATCTCTGATGAGGTCTTCACGAACGATAACAACTACAACACCTGCAGGACCAACGTTCTTCTGAACTCCGAAGAAGATAAGTCCGTAATCTTCTACATTTACAGGCTGTGAAAGAATGTCAGATGACATATCTGCTACAAGAATCTTGCCCTTTGTGTTAGGAAGTGTCTTATAGCTTGTTCCATATATTGTATTATTATGACAGATATAAACATAATCAGCATCATCACTAACAGGAAGATCTGAACAATCAGGAATGTAAGAATATGTCTTATCTTCTGATGAAGCAAGTACATTTGCCTTTCCATATTTCTTTGCTTCCTGGTAAGCCTTCTTAGCCCACTGACCTGTGATAATGAAATCAGCAACACCGTTCTTCATAAGGTTCATTGGAATTGCAGCAAACTGCTGAGATGCTCCACCCTGAAGGAAAAGAACCTTGTAGTTATCAGGAATACTCATAAGATCCCTTAAGTCCTTCTCTGCTTCCTTGATTATCTCATCATATACCTTTGAACGATGAGACATCTCCATAACAGACTGACCACTTCCCTTGTAGTCAAGCATTTCCTCTGCTGCCTGCTTCAGTACAACCTCTGGTAAGATAGAAGGTCCTGCTGAAAAATTGTAAACACGTGCCATAATTATTCCTCCATTTATATTAGTTAATTTATCTACGTATACAAATAATAAATATACAAAATAATCCTAAAATTTTCAATTAGTAATATTGTATATTTTGATGTTATATTTTGTGGTATTAGTGTCAAAAGTAAACAACCGCTCCTGCTAAGCAGGAACGATTAGTTTTCATTATTTTTTAAGTGCATCCTCACTGTCAAAACATGTTTCGATGGAAGCTCCCGGGGCAACCATTGGCCAAACCTTATCATCTTCCGCAATCTGACAGTCGATGAGATAAGCGCCCTCACCTTCCTTAGCTTCCTTGAATGCTCTTTCAAACTCTTCAAGAGTTCTTACTGTAAAGCCCTTAGCTCCCATGGCATCTGCAAGCTTTGCAAAATCAGTTTTATCATTAAGAATAGTGTTAGAATATCTCTTTCCGTAGAAAAGAGTCTGCCACTGACGAACCATACCGAGAACATGGTTATTGATTACAACTTCAATAACATGTATATCCTCTCTTGCTGCTGTTGCCATTTCATTCATGTTCATTCTGAAGCAGCCATCACCTGCAATGTTAACTACTATCTTATCCGGGCAGCCTACCTTAGCACCTATTGCAGCGCCAAGTCCGTATCCCATGGTTCCAAGTCCACCTGATGTAATAAAATGTCTTGGCTCCTTGTAATAATAATTCTGAGCAGCCCACATCTGATGCTGTCCTACATCTGTAGAAATAATAGCCTCGCCCTTTGTAATCTCATATATCTTATTGATTATTGCAGGACCTGTAAGATGCTTCAGATCATAGCTAAATGTGTTTTCAGCTATAAGCTGTTTAATCTCT
>JAILMQ010000127.1 GCA_024692605.1 Eubacterium sp. | reverse complement strand
GAAGAACGTGCAGTCCGCTCTTGTCCGCATCATGTCCCACGCCTCGGGCCGCCATCCGTCCGCCGCGGGATGGAAGAAATCCGAGGAAAAACACGTATAGAATACCACATGTTGATTACCTTCACTTAGTCGTCGGACACTCCGACCACGACTCAGTGATGGGATAAAATAATAAATAGGAGGTAGTAATTATGGTTACTAAAGAACAGAAGGCTGAGATCGCTGCAAAGTATGGTATCAAAGAGGGTGACACAGGTTCACCGGAGGTACAGATTGCAATACTTACAGCAAGAATCAATGATCTTAACGATCACTTCAAGAATCATCCAAATGACTATCATTCAAGAAGAGGACTTCTTAAGATGGTAGGTCAGAGAAGAAATATGCTTGCTTATCTTAAGAGCAAGGATATCGAGCGTTACAGAGCTATTGTTCAGAAGCTTGGTCTCAGAAAATAATCATGTACTGAAACTTTCAGCCGAGGCATTGCCTCGGCTGATTTCAGATAAAAAAGAATAAAATGTAATTCTTTATATACATTTAGGAGGGGCGCCATGAAGAATGCAATTAAACAAATAACTGTAATGACATTGGTATTGATCATTCTTGTTTCAGGAATAAATATTGATTCTTATGCTTCTGATAAAAAGGCTCAGAGCAGGAAGGCTATAAAGGCTTATTCTAAAGTTTTGAGTAATAGTATTAAAACTGCGAAGGTAATCGATTCCGGAAACGATGTGACTAAATTACCTAAAAATGTAAGTAATCTCTGGATGGATCAGTACAGACATCTTACTTTGATGCATATGGGAGATGTATCTCCGATTTATTCCATTCAAGATATAAACAAAGATGGTATTCCAGAACTGTTTGTTGGTATTAAATTCACAAGCGCTGGAAGAACAAAATGTACTATAAATGCGGTTTATACGTATAAGAAAAAAGTAATTATGCTTTTTGAAGGTACGGGAGATAGAGCCAGTGTTGATTTTTATAAAAATGGAATCCTTTCAACTTCGCATTATGGTGGAGCCGGTATGTATGGATATACATTTTATAAACTTCCTAAGAAGTCTGTTAAACCAAAGAATATTGAGCAAGTTGAAGCGGAATGGGGCAAATTCACCAAGAGTGTAAATGGTGGAAGCATGAAGTCATGTACCTCTGAGGACTTCAATGCGGTTGTTGCAAAATATGATAAGAAAAAAATATCTCCAAAGTGGTATAAGCTGAATAAGAATGCAGTAAATGCTTCAAAAAAAGGGTATGCTTCCTATAAGGCCTATAAAAAAGCTAAGTAATAATAGATACAGGAATTAAGTTATGTTAGAAATAAATGAAGAAACAAAGGTTCTCGGAGTTATAGGAGATCCGATAAAGCACACACTTTCTCCGATGATTCATAACACAATAAGTGAAGAGATGGGTATTAATGCCTATTATGTTCCCGTACATGTCACCGAAGGGTTGGATGAAGTTGTCAGATGTGCTTCAAAAAATGGGATATCCGGAATGAATATTACGGTTCCCTATAAACAGGAAGTTATGAACAGCCTCGTTGAAATAGACGAGGCTGCTTCGCGTATCGGTGCTGTTAATACACTTGTTCCCTGCGAAGGTGGGTATAAAGGCTATAACACTGATATGCCGGGACTTTTCAGGGCGCTTCAGACTAAGGGTATAAGTCTTGAAGGAAAAAATGCTGTAGTCCTTGGGGCTGGTGGTGCTTCAAGAGCAGTGTGCATGATGCTTATAACCTATGGAGCAGAGAAGATATATCTTGTTAACCGCACCATAGAAAAGGCTGAAAGAATCGCCGAACTTTCTGAAAAAATAGTTCCGGTAAAACAGTCAGACTATAAGTCTATTCCTGAAGACAGATATATAATGTTCCAGTGTACATCTCTAGGCCTAAGAGAAGGAGATGGACTCCTGGTTGATGACCATGAATTCTATAAGATGGCAGACTTCGGATACGACCTTATATATAATCCGCCGGAAACTCCTTTTATAAAAGAGCTTAAAGCTGTAGGGGCAGAGTATGATAATGGTCTTTCCATGCTGCTTTATCAGGGGGTAATTGCGTATGAAAATTGGTTTAATGTATCGGTGCATGAAACAGTAGTTGATGTTGTATGGAATAATCTTAAGACTGCTGTTTATTCCGGAAATGATACTGCTAATAAAAATATTATTCTCACCGGCTATATGGCTTCGGGAAAAACTACAGTAGGAAAGTATCTGGCAGAAAAGCTGGGCTATACTTTTATAGATACTGATGAAGAGATAATCAGAAGAGAAGGCCGAAGCATAAATGAGATATTTGCTGAAGTGGGAGAGGAAGGCTTCCGTAAGATTGAGACTGAGGTTCTGAGAAGTCTTGCTTCCGGAGAATGTATTTCAGATATCGCATCTCCGGATTCCGGCCTTGTTATATCCTGCGGTGGCGGAATAGTTCTTAGAAAACAGAACCTTCCCCTGCTTAAAAAACTTGGTACGGTTATTTATCTTAAGGCTGATGAGGAAACCACATTTAACAGAGTAAAAAATGATTCTTCCAGACCTCTTCTCAGTTCTGAAAACCAGGAGGAACTGAGGGAAAAGATAAGAAATATGCTTGAACTTAGAAGACCTTATTATGAGCTTGCTTCGGATGTGAAGATCGATACCGGGGATATGAGTGTCAGCGAGATAGCGCAGGAAATTATAAATCAAGTAAATTAATATATAAATATGATAATTTTTCTTGAATAGAGCTTTGTATTATGGTAAACTTTAGTGGACTTTGCGAGGCAGGATTCAGATTATCTGATCCTTCGTCCCGAGACTACTGAAAAGCAATGAAGTTTATTATGATACAAGGCTTTATTTCATTTCTTTTCAGTCGTTTCGGAATGCCTTCGCAGGGTCAGTACATAATAAAAGGGTATGTCCCTGAGAAAAAAGGAGAAACAAAATGTACAAAAAGTTTGAGATGGAACTTGCCGGCAAGACACTCAGAGTTGACGTGGACAGAGTTGGTAAGCAGGCTAACGGAGCAGTTCTTATTCATTACGGAGACACAGTTGTTCTTTCTACAGCAACTGCTTCAAAGGAACCAAGAGACGGAATCGATTTCTTCCCGCTTTCAGTTGAGTACAACGAGAAGATGTATGCAGTAGGAAAGATTCCCGGCGGATTTAACAAGAGAGAGGGTAAGGCATCTGAGAATGCGGTTCTTACATGCCGTGTAATCGATCGACCTATGAGACCTCTTTTCCCTAAGGATTTCAGAAATGATGTTACACTTGAGAGTTTAGTTCTTTCAGTTGATCCTGATTGCAGACCTGAGCTTACAGCTATGCTTGGTTCAGCTATCGCAACATCAATTTCAGATATCCCATTTGACGGCCCTTGTGCAACAACACAGGTTGGTCTTATAAATGATCATCTTGTATTTAACCCAAGTGCTGCTCAGCTTTCAGTATCAGACCTTAACCTTACAGTAGCTTCTACAAAGGAAAAGGTTATCATGATCGAGGCCGGTGCAAATGTAGTACCTGAGGAGAAGATGCTTGAGGCCATCTTCGAGGCACATAAGGTTAACCAGAAGGTTATTGAATTTATTGACAAGATCGTTGCAGAGTGTGGAAAGCCTAAGTTCACATATAAGAGCTATGCTGTTCCTGAAGAACTCTTCGAGGATATCAAAACAGTTGTACCTCCTGAAGTTATGGAGGAGGCTGTGTTTACAGATGACAGATCTAAGAGAGAAAAGGCTGTTGACGGATTCAAAGAGCAGCTTCTTGAGAGATATGCAGATAAGGAAGAGTGGCTTGCATTCCTTGATGACGCTCTTTATCAGTATCAGAAGAAGACAGTTCGTAAGATGATCCTTAAGGATCACAAGCGTCCTGATGGTCGTGCACTTGATCAGATCAGACCACTTGCTGCAGAGGTAGACATCATTCCTAGAGTTCATGGTTCTGCAATGTTCACAAGAGGACAGACACAGATCTGTGATATCGTAACTCTTGCACCTCTTTCAGAGGCACAGAGAATCGATGGACTTGATGATTACGTTACAGAGAAGAGATATATGCATCATTATAACTTCCCTTCATATACTGTAGGTGAGACAAAGGTAAGCCGTGGTCCGGGACGTCGTGAGATTGGACATGGAGCACTTGCAGAAAGAGCACTTCTTCCTGTACTTCCTTCAAAAGAGGATTTCCCATATGCAATCCGTGCCGTATCTGAAACATTTGAATCAAACGGTTCTACATCAATGGGTTCAACCTGTGCATCATGTATGTCACTTATGGCAGCCGGTGTACCTATCAAGGCTCCTGTAGCCGGTATCAGCTGTGGTCTTGTAACAGGAGAGACTGATGATGATTTCGTACTTCTTACAGATATCCAGGGTCTTGAGGACTTCTTCGGAGACATGGACTTTAAGGTTGCAGGTACTAAGGAAGGTATCACAGCAATTCAGATGGATATCAAGATTCATGGTCTTACAGATGAGAT
>JAILMQ010000107.1 GCA_024692605.1 Eubacterium sp. | reverse complement strand
TATATAATTGTATGTTAAAATGTACCTAGTTGAACGGAGAAGGTTTGATTTATAGAGAATTTTAGTGTTTTATCATAATTTTTCCTCCAAAAGTCCGGAAGTCAAGTGGGGTATGACTTCCGGGCTTTTTCGTTGAAACTTAGAAAGGCTTGGTTTTATGAAGATAGCAATATTTGATTCAGGCATAGGCGGAGTTACAGTTCTTCACGAGGCACTGCTTCGAATTCCTGATGCGGAATATATATTCTATGCCGATACGGATCATGTACCATATGGAACAAAAACCTCAGAAGAGATTAAAGGTTTTGTAGATGACATAGTGGATAGTCTTGTATCCCTTGAGGCTGACGCCATTGTAATTGCCTGTAATACGGCAACGGCTGTGGCAGCGGAACATGTGCGTAAGAAATACAGCATTCCAATAATAGGAATGGAACCGGCTGTAAAGCCTGCAGTTGAAGTGGCTAAGAAGGATAATGGAAGAGTGCTGGTGATGGCCACACCTGTTACCATAAGAGAAAATAAGCTGCATAGTCTGCTTTCCAAGGTGGATACAGATCATATGGTGGATCTGCTTCCTATGCCGGGACTTGTGAGATTTGCGGAAAACGAGATCTTTGATGAGGCGGAAGTAGATGAATATATAGAGGAACAGCTTGCAGTGTTTGACAAGAGTGCTTATTCGGAAGTAGTTCTGGGGTGCACACATTTTAATTACTTTAAGCCTGCCATCAGAAAAGCATTTGCTGATGAGATAAAGCTTATAGACGGAAATGTTGGAACCATAAAGCACCTGGCTGACAAACTAAAGCTTCCATATGAGTATAACCCTGAAAAAATATTAACTAAATTCGATTATGAAAGAATTGATTATCTTGTTTCCGGACGTCCGGCAGGGAAAGAAGATCTTTCCAAGTTCGGCAGGCTTCACGAAAGATTAAATAGTATTAAGTAGAAAATATTTTTCTTAAACAGATGATCGTTTAATAAGGAGTAGATTATGGCAACAAGTGCTTCATGTGAGTATTGCTGTTACTTTACATATGATGATGAAACAGAAGAATATGTATGCGATGTAAATATGGACGAGGATGATTATGGGAGACTTGTATCCAATCATTTTAAGGAATGTCCATATTTTAAGGACGGCGATGAATATAAGGTTGTAAGACATCAGATGTAAAAGTATCAGAAGGCAGTATTTGGTCCGGGGTGGATGATATGATTCAAAAGATGAGTAAAATCTTCAAATTAATAACACTCCTGCTTATATGTGGATTGGTAGCCGGTGGGTGTTCGATGTCACATATGTCGGGCTCTGTTTCTGGCAAAGATAGTCTGAAGGGCAAAAATATTGGAGTCAGGCTTGGTTTTGATGCTGACTATTCCCTTTCAAAAAGAAGTGATCTGAATGTGGTGAGATATAATTCGTATTCAGAAGCCCTGCTTGCTATGAAATGTGGCTATATAGATTACATTGCTCTGAATCAAATCGAGGCAAATCACCTTGGCAGTTTTATAAAAGGAGTAAAGGTGACGGGTGAACCAATCGACAGAGCGGGCTTTGTTTTTTGCTTTAACAAAAGGCAGAAACTGGTGGATGAGTTTAATGATTTTCTGGTGGAGTTTAAAACCACTGATGAATACAAGGATATTATGAAAAGATTTACTGAGTTCAGTGGGGATGATTTTGAATCAAAGGAAGTTCCTCTGACGGGTACCGGCAAAACCATCACCTATGCAACCAGTGATTTTACTTATCCTTGGGCTTATTATGATGTTAATGATGACAAACATAAAGGTGTAGAGATTGAGATAATGTCTCACTTTGCAAATGCTAAGGGATATAAACTGAATATCGTAGGAGAGAATGACTCACTGCTTCTTTTGAGACTATCTAACGATACTGCCGATGTAGTTTCCGGAAGTTTTTCGGATATATATAAAGAAGAGGCAAAAATGAATGATGTATACAAAATGTCTGATTCCTATGGAGATAATGATATATATCTTTTAGAAAGAGATAAAAGTGAGAAAATGTCACTTGAAGGAGAAGTGGATTGAATTATATAAAAACTAATTTTTATCTGGCATTTATATATGACAGCAGATGGAAGCTGTTTGTAAAGGGCTTTGGAATGACAGTACTTTTAACGATATCTTCTTTTGTTCTGGGGTCTCTTCTTGCTGTGCTTCTTTGCAGGTTTAAAATGTCAAAAAACAAAATAGTAAAAAAGATCACGGAATTATTTATTGGCTTTCTGATTCAGATACCTACACTTGTTCTTCTTATGATTTGTGCCTATCTGATTTTTGTAAAAACTCCGCTTCCGATAACTGTTATGGCGATTATTGGCCTTACTCTTAAGACCTCTGCATATCTCTGTGACATTTACTATACAGCTCTGGAATCCCTGAATAAAGGTGAGGCTGAAGCCGGACTTGCAATGGGTATGACTAAGATACAGGTGTTCTGGAATATTACATTTCCTCAGGCTGTAAAGGCAATACTTCCGGTTTATAAAAATCAGCTTGTGCTTACCCTGCAGGAAACCTCTGTAGTTGGATATGTTGCAATACTTGATCTGACAAGAGCTTCTGAAATAGTATCCTCCAGAACATTTGATGCATTTTTCAGTCTTATTGCAATAACTATTTTTTATATGCTTCTTGGAAAAGTTCTGCGAATGCTTTTGGATTTAGCTAAGCGTGAAAAGCATATTGACGAAAACGACCTGAAAAGAGTTGGAGAATAGTCTATGATTGAAATAAAGAATCTGTGCAAAAGCTTTGGTAACAATTTAATATTTAAGGATGTCAATCTAAAGATAGAAAAGGGCGATTGCGTTGTGATCATCGGTGGCTCGGGCTGTGGTAAAAGTACCCTCCTCAGGTGCATCAATGGGCTTATTGATGTGGACAGCGGTGAGATTCTTTATGATGGAAAGGACATAACAAAGCTGGGAGACGATATCACTGAGATAAGAAAAAAGATTGGTATGGTTTATCAGCAGTTTAATCTTTTTTCGCATCTGAATGTTATAGAAAATGTAATGCTGGCGCCTATGAAGGTGCTTGGAAAAACCAGGGACGAAGCGATGAAGGATGCGAAAAAAATCCTAAAAAAAGTCGGTCTGGAAAAAAGAATGTTATATATGCCGGATGAACTTTCCGGAGGCCAGAAACAGAGGGTGGCTATAGCAAGATCCCTTGCCATGAAGCCGGATGTGATTCTCTTTGATGAGCCCACCAGTGCTCTTGATCCGGAAATGGTAGATGAAGTAGAAAATGTAATTAAAGATCTGTCGGATAAAGGAATGACCTGTGTCATAGTAACTCACGGAATGAGCTTCGCAAAAAGAATGGCCTCAAAGGTTGTGTTTATGGCAGAGCAGGGTATTTATGAGGAAGGTGATGCAAGTATATTTGAGCAGCCTACCAAGAATCTTACCAGAAGATTTATTTACAGAACCAAGCTCAAAGAGTTAGAGTTAGATCCTAAAACCTTTGATATCTATTCTACTTATACAGCACTTAAATCCATGCTGATAAAATACGAATATACAAATAGCCAGAAGCTTTCGATTCAGTCATTTATAGATGAGATAATATGTCCTGCTATGTACAATTGTAAGGAACTGAAAAAAATAAGAATTAAGTTTGTGGCCAGTGAATCAAGTACGTCACATATGATGTTTGTATCCTTCATAGGACTCGACAGCGATCCGCTGAAGCAGCCTTACATGGACGAACTGAATCTTAATCTTCTCGAAAGCTATGTATTCTACGTGGACAGCCATAAAAACGGCGACGGAGAATGGGAAATATTCATACAGATATAAAAAAATGATGCCATGGGGACATTCCCCATGGCATCGTTTTGGATTTATTGGAATTAATCGTTGTTCTTCATTGCAGCGGCAAATGCAGCTGTGATGATTGCCATTGAATAAACTTCAGTAGCGTTGCATCCACGTGACAGATCGTTGATAGGTGAGTTAAGTCCTAAAAGGATAGGACCATATGCTTCGAAGTTACCAACTCTCTGAGCAATCTTGTATCCGATGTTTCCTGAACTGATGTCAGGGAAGATAAATGTATTAGCATGTCCTGCAACCGGTGAATCAGGCCATTTCTTTTCAGCAACCTTTGGAGAAACTGCTGCGTCGAACTGCATCTCGCCATCGATAGGAATTTCAGGATTTCTTTCTTTTGTCTTCTGGCATGCGTTACGCATCTTGTCAACTGCTTCACCTTTTCCTGAACCATTTGTTGAGTAGCTGAGGAATGCAACCTTAGGATCAACACCGAAGATCTTAGCACAGTTGATTGTCTCTTCTGCGATTTCTACAAGATCATCTTCTGAAGGATCTATATTGATTGCACAGTCACCCATAGCAATTACTTCGTTCTCACCTGTAGCTCTAGGTCTGACAAGGATGAAGCAGGATGAAACAATCTTGTTACCCGGCTTAGTCTTTACAACCTGAAGAGCAGGACGAACTGTATCAGCTGTTGAATATGTTGCTCCTCCAAGAAGGCAGTCAGCATAGCCCATCTTTACGAGCATTGTACCGAAGTAGTTAGACTGTCTCATTATCTCAGTAGCCTGTTCTCTTGTGACACCCTTTGATTTACGAAGCTCAACGAACTCATCAACCATCTTGTCAAAGTCTTCAAAATTATTTGGATCTATGATATTTGCGCCACGGATATTGAAGCCTGCATCCTCTGCCACTTTGTGGATTTCTTCCTCGTTACCGAGAAGGATAGGCTTTAAGAAATTGCTTGCAAGAAGTCTTGAAGATGCTTCAAGAATTCGAGGATCATTTCCTTCTGTGAACACAATGGTCTGATTGTGTTTTTTTAAGTCACCGATCAGTTTGCCAAAACCAAATACTGCCATTTTAATTTACCCCATTCTTTATTTATTTCTGCAAAAAATATGATGCAGATTTTGTAATTTATAATACTAACCATTATAGAATTCCTACTATGATTTTGCAAGGAATATATTTGTATTATCCCCTTAGTGTGAGGTTCATTTTTATTTTTAATTATGTTAGAATGAATGTAAAGAAAAACAAGATAAAAATAATGTGGGGTGACATGTCTTATGGAGAAGTTTGATTTATATGATATACACAGGAGTAAGATTGGCAAAAGCATTGAGCGTGGCACTAAAGTTCCTGAGGGGTATTACAGGATGGTGGTACACGTGTGTGTTTTCGGAAGTGATGGAAGAATGCTGATTCAGAAAAGACAGCCCTTCAAGGATGGATGGGCAGGCATGTGGGATATCACTGCCGGAGGAAGTGCTCAGGAAGGAGATACAAGTCAGCAGGCGGCATCAAGAGAACTTCTTGAGGAGGTTGGAATCGATTACGATCTGACCGGTAAGCAGCCGGCCATGACAATCTATTTCAATAAGGGCTTCAACGATATATATACAATCAACCTTGATGTGGATATTGACAGCCTCAAGCTTCAGAACGCAGAGGTTGAACAGGTTAAATGGGCTACTGAAGAAGAGATTCTGGAAATGCTTAAGAAGAAGGAATTTGTTTTATATAAAACTTCTTTTATCTCTCTTCTTTATTTCCTTAGAAATCATGATGGCGCATTTACTCACAAGGATCCAACTAAAAAAACGGAGATAAAAAATAATTAGTGACATTCAAGGCAAGTATGATATACTTATTGGGGTTTATAATAAGTAGTACTGGATAAAATAGAAAATGAGGTAGAATTAATGGCTAAAAAGATTGGACGTAATGACCCTTGCTGGTGTGGAAGCCAGAAGAAGTACAAAGTGTGTCATGAGGACTTTGACAGAAAGATTGAGATGTATAAGAATCAGGGACATAAAGTTCCTAATCATAGCATGATCAAAACACCGGAGCAGATTGCCCTCATTAAGGAGAGTGCAAAGGTAAATGTAGAATGTCTGGATGTAGTGGCTGATAAGATATGTATCGGAATGAGCACAGAAGACATTAACAGGATAATCAATGAGGTATGTGAAAAGCACGGTGCAATTCCTGCTCCTCTGAATTATGAGGGATTCCCTAAGAGTGTGTGTACATCTATAAACGATGCAGTATGTCACGGTATTCCTGATGAAAATGAAATCCTTCAGGACGGGGATATAATCAACGTAGACTGTTCAACAATACTGAATGGATATTTCTCAGATTCCTCCCGTATGTTTATGATGGGAAATGTATCAGAAGAAAACAGAAAGCTTGTTGAAGTAGTAAAGGAAAGCGTGTATAAAGGCCTTGAGCAGGTAAAACCATGGGGCTTCCTTGGTGATATGGGACAGGCTGTTAATGATCATTGCAAAGCAGCAGGATATCAGGTTGTAAGAGATATTGGCGGACACGGAGTTGGAATAGAATTCCACGAAGATCCATGGGTAAGCTATGTAACTAAAGCCGGAACGGATATGCTTATGGTTCCCGGTATGATGTTTACCATCGAACCAATGGTCAACATTGGAGATTATCATGTATTTATAGATGAGGATAACGGCTGGACCGTATACACAGAAGATGGTTCCATGTCAGCACAGTGGGAGATTCAGGTTCTTGTAACAGAGGATGGCCACGAAGTAATATCCTGGTAAGCAGTAATATTCTGGTAATATGGCAATATAAAACCACCCGATGGGGAATTCCCTGTGGGTGGTTTTTATAATGATGACAGGATTGAAGTTGTAGGAGCCGAGGATATCTTGGTTCCATCACTGAATTCTGCATCCATAGCCATTACTATGCTGTTATCAATCTCACCTTTTACAACCATCTCACGCATAATGGAGATTGCTTTTTCGTGAGGGAAGCCTGCCTTGTAGGTTCTTTCCTCTGTAAGTGCCTGATAGATATCACAACAGGTCATAAGGCGTTCTTCCTGTGAAAGCTCAGCTTCAGTCAGTCCAAAAGGATAACCTGTTCCGTTCAGCTTTTCGTGATGATGTGATGCCCAAAGCATTATATCATCCATACCCTTGATATGTTTAAGGATATCATATGTATAATAAGCATGCTGCTTCATTAATTCGAATTCATATTCGTTGAGCTTGCCCGGTTTCTGAAGAATCTTATTCTCAATCATCAGCTTTCCGATATCATGAAGAGAACCGGCCAGATAATACTTCGTTCTCTTTTCCTCATCGAAATTATAATATCTTGCCATGATATCACAGTTCTTCGCAACACCAATAGAATGAGTGCAGGAATAATGTGACTTATAATCAACGATCTTTGCAATCAGTGTAGCCAGATTAATAACTTCCTGAGGAGAATATTCATCATTGAAATGTTTTGTCGATTTTCTAAGATAATTATCTACATGAGTAAGTGAAACAGAATGTAAATGCTTCATCTTAAAAGATTTACAGAAGGTTTCAGAAAGCTCTCTGGAAAACATTCGTCCGGCGTTGGACTTAACAAAATAAATGATGGCACCCAGAGTCTCTCTGTTTGGATTAGTGAGATCATACATATTATCCAGAGTATCTGCCAGATGGATTATCTGAGCCTTGATAGGTGTTCTGTCATATGTACGTCCCTGAGGGCCTGAACCATCAGCATTCTCATGATGTAGCAGAATGACATCGCGGTTGTTAGTCCTGAATGGCATGTAACGGGTATTACTCTCGCCAATGATGCATCTTCTTGAATTAAAATCATGCTGGTTATAGCCTTCACCATTATTATATTTTTTTAATTCGATTTCTTCCTGATTCACCTGTGTAAGCGCGTTATCATGCAAGATAGAAAATGCAGCCAGATCTACTAGTTCATCAGGGGTGAGTCCAAGACTTTTGCCGATGGTTATTGAAAGCGCAGCAATTCTTTTGCAATGACCTTTACGGACACCAAGAAGCTCGTTCTCAACGGCATCAAGACCATAAGAAACCGCATATAGAATTTCGTTCAAGTCGATCTTCAAATCATAGTCCCCCATAATGGATTTTCATTTACTCTCTAATCCATTATAATAACTCAAAATGGGTAAACTGTAAAGTTGACATAGTATTTTTTTTTAAAATGGCATATAATGTCTTATATTATATAAAAAAAGGGGAGAAAGTATGCTTACAATACCAATTTACGACACCATCCTTCTTCCGGATGTTACATTTTATTTCAAAAAAGAGGTAATCGAAGGCTGGGATGTCGAGTCTTTTGATATAGGTAGTGATATTGCTTTTGCTATGCTCAGAGATGATCTGGACACAGCTGATGTTATGCTGGAGGATGTTTATCCGATCGGTGTTATTGCTCGTATTGAATCTGTGGATTCAGAGGGAAATGTAAAGGTCAGAACCAAGGATAGAATTAATTTTATTGATTTCAGCAGAAATGCTGAGGGAAATATTGATGCTCAGATAGAAATCAGACCGGAAATAGATGATATGAAGCCTGAGGACAAAAAGAGCAGATTCGACAGAATAAAGAATAAATTCCTGAAGTTCGTCCAGAATTACCAGTGGGGACTTTGGGCCAGAGGGTTTATTCTTCAGTGGAAGAACATTAACGAACTTGCCTGCTCCATGACAGGTTACTTCAGCATCACATGGCAGGAGAAGTATGAAATCGTTGAAGTGGATAAGGCTTCCGAAAGATATGACCTTATCGAGCATGCTGCCTACAGCTTTATGGAGCTGGCGGATGTGGCAGAAAATGCGGAGCTTGAGCAGCAGCAGAGAAATGAAAATATTTATAGAGAGGATGCCATCAAGAAGCAGATTGAAATCCTTCAGCGGGAGCTGGATGAAATGCATCCTGAAAATATATCCGATGTCAGAAGATTTGAAAAGGAAATCGATGAATCCGGAATGAATGAGACTGCTGAAAGAGAAGCCAGAAAGGTTCTCAACCGTATGAAGCAGGAGGGACAGGATGGTCATGAGTATGGAATGCTCTATGACTACCTTGATTTTGTAACAAGTCTTTCCTGGAAACATGAAAAGTTCAACAAGATTGATCTGGAACATGCAGAAAAAATTCTGGACGAGGATCATTACGGCCTTAAGAAGGTAAAACAGAGAATCGTTCAGCAGCTGGCAGTAATGGCACTTAATAAGAAACAGTCCGGTTCCATACTTCTTTTTGTAGGAGCACCGGGAACAGGAAAAACAAGTATCGGTCAAAGTATAGCCAAGGCTCTTGGCAGAGAATATGTACGTATCAGTCTTGGCGGTGTAAGAGACGAGGCAGAAATAAGAGGCCATAGGCGTACTTACATCGGAGCCATGCCCGGCAGGATAATGGAAGGTATGAAGAGAAGCGGAGTTTCCAATCCGGTAATGGTACTGGATGAGGTGGATAAACTTGTAAGAGATTATGGCGGAGACCCTTCATCAGCCCTTCTTGAGGTGCTGGATCCGGAGCAGAATAACAGCTTCACAGATCATTACATGAATGTGCCCTACGACCTTTCAGACGTGCTCTTTGTATGTACCGCAAATTCAACAGACACCATACCTGAGCCACTGCTCAACCGTATGGAGATAATTGAATTCCCGGGTTATACTGCAACAGAAAAGTTCTACATAGCAAAACAGCATCTTATTCCAAAATCTATGAAGGCTGCAGGAATCAAGAAAAAGAATCTTACAATAACAGATACTTCTATTAAAAAGATTGTTGCAGACTATACAATGGAGTCCGGCGTACGAGGTCTTAAGAAACAGATTGATAATCTTATGAGATATGCTGCAGTTCAGCTGGTTAAGGGTAATGAAAAGAAGATTTCGGTTAAGCCGAAAAGCCTTCGTGAATATCTGGGACACAGAGCTCTCAGCCACGACATTATAGATAAGAAATCCATCCCCGGAGTTGTTACAGGACTTGCCTGGACAATGGCGGGAGGAGAGATACTCTTTATAGAAACAAAGGCTGTAAACGGTTCCGGCAAGATTACAATAACCGGCCAGCTGGGAGACGTTATGAAGGAGTCTGTGGAAATAGCCATCAGTCTGGTAAAGGATATGTATCCTGAGGAGACAAAGATTCTTGCTGAAAAGGATCTTCATATCCATGTTCCTGAAGGTGCAGTTCCAAAGGATGGCCCTTCAGCGGGCATTACCATTGTTACAGCACTTGTGTCACTCTTTACCAATAGAGCGGTAGATCCTTCTATTGCAATGACAGGTGAGGTAAGTCTCAGGGGAAATGTAATGCCTATCGGAGGTCTTCCTGAAAAACTTATGGCCGCAGTCAGGGCATGTGTGAAGACAGTATTTATTCCGGAAAAGAATGTGGAAGATCTGGAAGATGTGGCTGAAGAAGTTAAGAAGGAACTGAAGATAGTTCCTGTTAAGAAAATAAAAGATGTAATAAATCAGGTATTCTAGACTGAAAGTGGAGGAAAGGTATGGCAGACAGAAGAAAACTGGCATTTACATATAATGCACCGGTAACCCTTACATTTGCACTGGTATCTTTTATAGTACTGGTGGTTGGAATGATAACAAAGGGAAAAAGCACCAGGCTGTTTTTTGAGGTTTATAGAAGTAAGATAAGTGTAGCATGGTTTATAAGATTATTTGGCCATGTTCTCGGACATTCGTCTCTGGCACATTATGCTTCCAATATGACACTCTTCCTGCTGCTGGGGCCTGTGCTTGAAGAAAAGTATGGCGGTTCAACCCTGCTGGAAGCTTTTGGAATAGTGGCTGTTATATCCGGACTTGTAAATATCATATTCTTTCCGGGAGTTGCACTTCTTGGAGCCAGCGGAATTGTGTTTATGATGATAATCCTTGTTTCAGCAACAGATCTGAGACGTGGGGAGATTCCTATATCCATGATTCTGGTTATGGTAATATACCTTGGGGCTGAGGTATGGAGTATGGTGACAAGGCATGATAATATATCCCAGCTGACACATATTATCGGAGGACTCTGTGGAGCGGGAATCGGACAGATAATGAATTCCAGAAAGTAAGTAATTAAAAGAATTATATGTTAGTTTATATGAGAAGGGTACTGAGAACAGTTATAAGTAATATATACTTGTAACTGTTCTTTTTTTGTTTTATACTTAAATGATGTTTCGGAGGGATGATGTATCCTGTAAAAGTGGCTTAAATACACATTTAAAGATACATCCGAATCTGTAGAAAGAGGAAGAAAGGAGAAAAGATTTGGACAAGGGAAAAAGAACCAGATTTATCGTAGTAGTGAGCATAGTTCTGGTACTGCTCCTGGTCGGAAGTATTATCACAAGCAGGGGAGGAGGAAATCACGAAAGTATAAAAGTCGTGATGAGAGATGCCGTTCTTCATGAAGATAATAAGATGAATTTCTTCGGACTTACGGTGAACCCTTCACTTATTTCAGCATATCTAGTAACAGCCATACTTCTTATTCTGGCTTTGCTTATAAGAATATTTGCTGTACCACGTTTCAAAACCGTACCCGGTAAATTCCAGATAGTTATTGAAACATGGGTAGGATATTTTGACAATCTGGCCAAAACGAACAGTCCGCATCTTAATGGTGTCCTTGGAGCGTATGTATTCGCAGCAGGATCATACATCTTCGTGGGAACTATCTTTGAACTTTTCGGAGTGCAATGGCCCACAACTGCCGGACATTCCATGTCACTTCCGGCACCGCTTTGTGATATAAACGGAGCTATTGCCATGGGTGTGTTCTCATATGGATTCATCATGTCAGGTGGTATAAGGAACAATAAAATAAAGGGAGTAGGACTTACACTAAAAGAGTTTTCACTTCCGATATCCATGAGCTTCCGTCTTTTCTGTGCACTCCTGTCAGGTACGCTTGTAACGGAGCTGGTTTATTACACGATCAAACTCAGCTTTGTAGTTCCTGTTCTGGTAGGTGTTCTGTTTACACTGATCCATGCAGTTGTGCAGGCTTATGTCCTTACGATGCTGACCTCCATATACTATGGTGAAGTATCAGAAGTTCATGAAAAGAAATCAAAGAAAAAGAAGAAAACCGACGTGGCAGCCGCAGCTTAGGCTTCTGCCATGTGATCATAAAATTTGAATGAAATAGAAAGAGGTAAAAAAATGAAGCTTTTAAAGAAATCAATTATAACAGCTGCACTTTTCTTTGCAGCATTTGCATTTTTCTCAGCAGTAGTACCTGCAGCAGTATCCTATGCAGCAGAAGAGACTACAGCAACAGAAGAAACAGAGGAAGCTGCAGACAGCTCAACTGCAGGAAAGGCAGTTGCAGCAGCTATTTCAATCGGTGTAGCAGCAGGTCTTGGTACAATTGGTATGGGACTCTGCGTTGGTAAGTCAGCAGAGGGTATTGCCCGTCAGCCTGAGGCAGAGGGTAAGATCAGAACAACTATGATCCTTGGTGTCGTATTTATCGAGACAGCTGTTCTTTATGCACTGGTTGTATCAATTCTGATCATATTTGTCCTATAACGAAGAATTTGATTGAATACCTTTATATATAAAAAGCGAGGTAAGAAAAATGCCATTAGGAATAGATTTTACACAGATTCTACTGCATATGTTTAATGTGGTTCTTCTTTTCGCAGGTCTTTATATTATCATATATGCGCCGGTAAAAAAGATCATGCAGGAAAGAGAAGATCATTATAAAGAGATAGATGAAGCAGCTAAGCAGAAGTTATCTGAAGCTGAGCAGAAGAATGTTGAATATGAAGAAAAGCTGAAAAATGTTGATGCCGAGATCTCACAGCAGAAGAAGAAAGCATCTATGGATATAGCAGCAATGCGAACAGATGCAGAGGCTGAAGCAAAGGCAGCTGCAAACAAGATCATTGAAGATGCTAAAAAGGATGCTGAAAACCAGAGACAGGCAATCGTTGAATCAGCTAAGAAGGATATAACAGAAATGGTTGAAGAGGCAACCCGTAAGGTTGTTCTCGCAGGTAGTACAAGTGAAGCATATGACATGTTTCTTGATAATGCTGAAAGGAGCGAAAGTTAAGTGGCAGAGGAAAAAATACTATGTGCCAAACTCTATGCTCCATCAGAACCTGATGCTGCCCAGAAATCCAGATTAGACGCATTTATCTCAAAAAAATACGGGGTAGATGTAGAAATCCGGTTTATAAAAGACGAAAGCATTATAAACGGATTTAAACTTGTGGTCGGAGAAGAAGTGTACGACTGGACAAAAGAGGGAAGACTTCATCAGCTGGAAGAAATGCTGAGAGAGATGAAAGCCGAGAAGGTTTCATCCGGAGAAGAACTGATATCTCTGATGAAAACAAGTGTACATGAGTGGGAACCTCAGGTTTTAGCAGAAGAGGAAGGTCATGTTAAGTCAGTTGGAGACGGAATCGTCTTCGTAGACGGTCTCAAATCCGTAATGTACGGAGAGATTGTTATATTTGAGTCAGGTGTAAGAGGAATGGTTCAGGAACTGAGACCTGATGATATCGGTGTAATCCTGTTTGGTGATGATACTGATGTTACTGAAGGAAGTCGTGTTCTCAGAACCGGAAAAACAGCAGGTATCCCTGTTGGAGATAATTTCCTTGGAAGAGTAATAAATCCTTTAGGCAATCCAATAGATGGAGAAGGCCCTATTAAGTCTGATGGATACAGAGCTGTTGAGACTGCGGCTCCCGGAATTATCGAGAGACAGTCAGTAGACACACCAATGAATACAGGAATTCTTTCCATTGATTCTATGTTCCCTATTGGAAGAGGACAGCGTGAGCTTATTATCGGTGACAGACAGACCGGTAAGACTGCTATTGCACTTGATACAATACTTAATCAAAAGGATAACGGAGTTATCTGTATATATGTTGCCATTGGACAGAAGGCAAGTAGTGTTGCCCAGCTGGTGGGAACTCTTAAAAAGAAAGAGGCTATGGACTATACAATAGTCGTTGCAGCAAATGCATCTGAGACAGCCCCTATTCAGTACATCGCTCCATATGCAGGTGCTGCTATGGCAGAATACTTCATGTGGAAGGGTAAAGATGTACTTATAGTTTATGATGATCTGTCAAAGCATGCTATAGCTTATAGAGCCTTGTCACTTCTTCTGGAAAGATCACCGGGACGTGAGGCTTATCCGGGAGATGTATTCTATCTGCACTCAAGACTTCTTGAGAGATCTGCGCGTCTTTCAGATGAAAAGGGCGGTGGAAGTATTACAGCACTTCCTATAGTTGAGACTCAGGCAGGAGATGTTTCTGCTTATATTCCAACAAATATCATTTCCATAACAGATGGTCAGATATTCCTTGAGAGTGATCTGTTCTTTGCCGGACAGAGACCTGCTGTTAACGTCGGTCTTTCCGTATCCCGTGTTGGTGGAGCGGCTCAGACAAAGGCAATGAAGAAGGCTGCAGGTAGTCTTCGTCTTGATCTTGCACAGTATCGTGAGATGGAGATATTCACACAGTTCTCCAGTGATCTGGATGATGCAACAAAGAAACAGCTTGTTTATGGACAGGGGCTTATGCAGCTTCTGCGTCAGCCTCAGAATAATCCGTTCAAGCTTCATGAGCAGGTTATTATGCTGGTTTCGGCAACTGCACATGTTATGCAGGATATTCCGGTTGATAACATTTCCGATTTCAGAAATAAACTTCTGGAGTACTTCCATGAGGAAGAGGATGCTATGTGCAAGCAGATTGATTCTACCGGACAGTTATCAGATGATGATAAAAAGGCTATCATTGATGCGGCACTTAAATTCAAAGAGAGTTACGAAGTATAAATATATGCGGTAAATAGATATGGCTAATACAAAAGAGATTAAGAACAGAATAGGCAGTGTAAAGAACACTCAGAAGATTACAAATGCCATGTATCTTATTTCTTCCACAAAGATGCGAAAGGCTAAGGAGGAACTGGAGAAAACCAGACCCTTCTTTGATATGCAGGAGCACGAGATTCGTCGTATATTCCAGACGGAGATAGATATAACAAGTCGTTATTTCTATCCCAAAACCGGAAGAAAACCGGCAGAGACCTATGCGTATCTTATAATAACTGCCGATAAGGGACTTGCAGGAGCATATAACCACAATGTTATAAAGCTTGCAGAAGAGGAGATGGCTAAGCATAAGAAGGTTAAAATGTATGTTGTAGGCGAATACGGAAGAAGATACTTCCAGAGAAGAGGCTATAACATAGAACAGTCCTTCCTATATACAGCACAGAATCCAACCTTCACAAGAGCCCGTGATATAAGCTCCATACTTCTGGAACAGTATGACAATAAGCAGATTGATGAGATACGTATCATATACAGTGATATGATCAGTGAGTTCCTGACAGAAGTTAAGATGATGAGACTTCTGCCCTTTGACAGGCGTGAGTTCTGGACGAAGCAGGAAGAGAAAAATGTGAAGGATGTGCATTACGAATTTGATCCTTCTGTTGATGAGGTTCTGAACCGTGTTATACCCGGTTATGTTGCAGGTAACATCTATGGTGCACTGGTGGACAGCTTTTCTGCTGAACAAAATGCCCGTATGACTGCAATGGATTCCGCCAATAAGAATGCGGAAAGTCTTCTTGCGGAACTCCAGGTTGAATACAACAGAGTCAGACAGGCAGCTATAACCCAGGAGATTACAGAGGTTGCAGCCGGAGCTAAGGCTCAGAAGAAAAAGAGAAAGTAAGATAAGTTGATTTATAAGGAGGCTGAAAAGTCTTGAATAAGGGAAAGATAGTACAGGTTTCAGGACCTGTTGTAGATGTATTATTTGAAGCTGGTGAAGTTCCTAAACTTAGAGATGCTCTCAAAGTAAAAGTGGATGGAAATGAAATCACCATGGAAGTTGCTCAGATGCTGGGACAGGGGACAGTAAGATGTATAGTTCTGGGCTCCAGTGATGGTTTGTCAAGACATATGGAGGTTGAATCCACAGGAACCGGTATCAGTGTACCGGTTGGAGATGCAACCATAGGACGTATGTTCAATGTTCTTGGAGATCCAATAGATGGCGGTGCTGTCATGTCAGCGGATCAGGAAAGATGGAATATTCACAGACCTGCTCCTAAGTTCGAGGAACAGAATGTATCTGTTGAGATACTGGAAACCGGTATAAAGGTTATTGATCTTCTGGAACCTTATGCAAAGGGTGGTAAGATCGGACTGTTTGGTGGTGCCGGTGTAGGAAAGACGGTTCTTATCCAGGAGCTTATTCACAACGTTGCCATGGAGCACGGTGGTTATTCCATATTCACCGGAGTTGGTGAGCGAAGCCGTGAGGGAAATGACCTCTGGAGCGAGATGAAGGAAAGCGGAACCATTGATAAGACAGCCATGGTATTTGGACAGATGAATGAGTCTCCGGGAGTTCGTATGAGAGTTGCTCTTACAGGACTTACCATGGCAGAATATTTCAGAGATGTGCAGCATAGAGATGTGCTTCTCTTTATTGATAACATTTTCAGATTTGTACAGGCAGGTTCGGAGGTTTCTACACTTCTTGGACGTATGCCTTCGGCGGTTGGATATCAGCCTACACTTGCTCAGGAAATGGGTGCTCTTCAGGAGAGAATAACATCTACTTCCGCAGGTTCGGTAACATCAGTACAGGCTGTATATGTGCCTGCAGATGACCTGACTGACCCGGCGCCGGCTACTACATTTACCCATCTGGATGCTACTACGGTACTTAGCCGTAAGATAGCTGAGCAGGGTATCTATCCGGCAGTTGACCCTCTTGCTTCAACATCACGTATTCTTGAGGCTGATGTTGTTGGTGAGGAGCATTATAAGGTTGCCCGTGAGGTTCAGGAATACCTTCAGAAGTATAATGAACTTCAGGATATTATTGCTATCCTTGGTATGGATGAACTTTCAGACAGAGATAAGGATATAGTTAACCGTGCACGTAAGATTCAGAGATTCCTGGCACAGCCTATGTTTGTGGCTGAGAAGTTTACCGGTATGGACGGTGTATACGTTCCTGTTAGTGAAACCGTAAGAGGCTTTAAGGCCATTATGTCGGGAGAGTATGATGAGCTTCCTGAAGCTGCTTTCTATAATGTTGGTACGCTTGAGGATGCAATCAGAAAGGCTGAGACTTTATAGGTATGAAAACTTTTAATTGTAGGATAATTGAAGCAGATAACTCCTTTTATTCAGGAGAAATGGTTTCTTTAATAGTTCCTGCTCTTGACGGGGATTATGGTGTTCTTGCCATGCATCAGAACGTGGTGGTGGCCATTATTCCCGGTTGGCTTAAGTTTCAGACTGAAGATGGTGAGTGGCATGATGCTGCCGTATCAGATGGCATGATGAGAGTAGAGGACGGAGAGGTGCTTATTCTTGTGGACTCTGCGGAATGGCCGGATGAAATAGATATAGAAAGAGTAAAGGCCAAGGAAGCTGCAGCAAGAGAGGCAATGCTTCAGAAGAAGAGTGTCAGGGAATATACTCTGGCAGAAGCCAGTCTTAAGAGAGCAGTAGCAAGACTCAAGGTTAAAGATGGTGGTTTTAATGGCTAAGGTCAAGGGCTATACACCTGCTGAAATACGAAACAGAACTATAATGGACACGGCTATAGTATTCTTTGCCGGTGTGGTCTATTATTTTGTATTAAAGTATACACATTTTTCATTTAAATGTTATATCCACGAGATTTTTGGTGTGCAATGTTCTACCTGTGGAATGACAAGAATGATGCAGTCCGCAGTTAAGCTTGATTTTAAAAGAGCCTTTGAATATAACAGATTTCTTTTTATTACATTTCCATACATAGTTTATGAAGTAATCTATTTCTTTTATCTGAATGAATCAACGAAAAAGATCAATAAAACTAATGAGATAATACTGTTTATATATCTGGGACTTTTGGTGATATATGGAATACTCAGAAATATATTTCCAATCTGACGTATGTTTCCAATCTAATACATATGTTGACAAAATTTTTTACTCAGAATAAAATGAAATAGAATTTTTATGTGGAGGTAACATTTAATGGATGATAATCAGATGAACAATAACCCATATAGTGGTGATCCGGTAGAACCGGTAAATCCATATGCCGGAGAACCTGCAGAGCCGGTAAATCCATATGCCGGAGAACCAGCAGAACCGGCAAATCCATATGCCGGAGAGCCGGCAGAGCCGGTAAATCCATACGCTGGAGAACCATCAGCTGCAGAACCTACTGCAACAGAGCCAGTTAGTTCACTGGATCAGACTTATGGAAGTCAGGATCCATATAGCCAGCCGGCAGCAGATCCATATGGCCAGCAGGCACAGAATCCATACGGCCAGCCGGCAGGACAGAATGCATATGGTCAGCCAACACAGGATCCATACGGCCAGCCAACAGGACAAAATGCATATGGACAGCCAACACAGGATCCATACGGCCAGCCGGCAGGACAAAACACATATGGTCAGCCAGCACAGGATCCATACGGCCAGCCAACAGGACAAAATGCTTATGGTCAGCCGGCAGGCCAGCAGTCATACGGCCAGCAGCCATATGGTCAAACAGCAGCACCTGGTGGATATAATACAGCACCCGGAACATCAAGTGCATATGGTCAGACACCATATGACAATAATTACGCAGAACCGGAAGATGGAAAAGCAACAGCCGGCCTGGTATGTTCAATCATATCACTTTTCTGTTGTGGAGTTATTCTTGCACCGATAGGAATGATTCTTTCAAAGTCAGCTATGAATGCCGGTAATGAAAGTGGCAAGGCAAAGGCAGGATTTATTATCGGACTTATAAGTCTTATAATCTATCTTCTCATTATAATAGTTTCAGTTATTGCTGGTGTTGCACAAAGTTAGAATTAGTTTCTTCAATCGCCTCTTCGAAGCCCTTCAGGGCTGCGAATGGGGCGAATATTTTTGCCCGGGCTTCCCGGGACATCTTAGGATGGCGTGCTTCAAAAGCGTCCCCGTCGTGGACCGGACGCTGCTTGTCAAATATATCACTATATTCCTTTTCTGCATTTTCAAACATAGCAAATATCCCTTCTGTTTATTACGAACGATGACCACCAATCTGGGAATTACGTTCTATTGTAGTTGCACCTTCCATCAGATCAGTCCCCTTAAGCATTGCATTTTTTCCGAATTTATCCTGTATCTCTATCATTGCTTTCTGAAGCTTTCGTTCCTGTTCTTCTTTTTTTACATCTGTAAATATATCCAGCTGAACAAAGTTTCCGGTTTCTTCCTTTAGGTTGTTTGCGGAGATTGTTACTCGTCTTACGGTTACTCCGGGAAGTATTATTTTGTCATAAAGTCCTAATACAGCATTTATTATGGTACTGCTGGAGCTGGTATGCTTACCGAAGTTGGCGGTTCCATGGGATGGAGCAGGAACCAGCCTTCCGTAATAATCGTACTGAATCTCACCGGTGTAGGTTTCGTTATCTACATTTTCCCTGTCATAGTTGATGAGAAGGGTGAAGGAATCTGACACGAATCCTTTTCTTACCATGTCCAGAACCAGGGATGTAGTCATTTCAGAGACGATGATTCTGGCTTTGTCCGTTGGGTAGGGCTCCTTTAGAACCTGTCCTGATGAAAGGGACTTGGACTCGGTATGGTAGTTTTTGATATCCTCCATCAGTGTTGTCTCGATTCCCCAGGCGTGATCGATAAGAAGCTCGGCATCGATTCCGAAAATCTTGTATAGATATTCTTCGTTATACAGGCTGAACCTTGCAAGATCTCCCATAGTGAATACATTTATCTTTGAAAGTCTTCTGGCAGTTCCTTTTCCGATGCGCCAGAAATCGGTTAATGGTTTGTGAGACCATAGAAGCTTTCTATAGGACATTTCATCCAGTTCCGCAATTCTTACCCCATCTGCATCCGGTTCCATATGCTTTGCAACTATATCCATTGCTATTTTGGCAAGATATAGATTTGTTCCTATTCCTGCAGTGGCGGTTATTCCTGTTCGGTTCAGAACTTCCTTAACCATTTTCATGCATAATTCATGGGGAGTGGTTTTATAGGTGGAAAGATATCCTGTTACATCAATAAATACTTCGTCTATGCTATAAACATGAATATCTTCAGCTGAAACAAAATTCAGATAGGTATTATAGATGTCTGAAGAAACCTGAATATATCTGGCCATTCTTGGCGGAGCAGCTATAAATTCAATAGTTTGCCCTGTGCGTCGTTTTATATCATTTAAGGTCTTCTTAACTTCAAACAGTCTGGCGCGTCCGGAAATTCCGTAGGCTTTCAGCGAGGGTGAAACTGCAAGACATATGGTTTTGTCGGTCCTTGTTTCATCAGCCACTACAAGATTAGTGGTAAGCGGATCAAGGCCTCTGTCAAAGCATTCAACGGAAGCGTAGAAAGACTTTAAATCTATGGCGATATATTTTCTATCACGATTTTTATTCATGGTTACCTCTGATTGGAATCAATTTTTCGGGTTCACTGGTTTGATTATAACACAAAAATCCATTGCGTTATTACCGAAATAATGAGATAATAGGCGGTGATTGTAAAAATACAGATTGTCAGAGGAGTAGTGAAAGTGAATTTACCGAATCATCCTATAATGCTCATGAGTTTTGTAAATACTCAGCTTAGAGATAATTACAGCAGCCTGGAGGATTTTACAAAATCCTATGGAGTTGATGAAGAGGAACTTAAAAATAAACTGGCTTCTGTAGGCTACATTTACGATAAAGATAGTAATAAATTTATAAACCAATAGGAGGAAATATATAATTATGAGTAAGAAACCAGTGGTTCTTATGGTACTTGATGGATATGGTGAGTCAGATATTCAGGATTCAAATGCTGTATATATGGCTAAAACACCTGTTATGGATAAGCTTAAGGCTGAGTGTCCTTATAAGCGTGGACTTGCATCAGGAATGGCAGTTGGTCTTCCTGACGGACAGATGGGTAATTCTGAGGTAGGTCATATGAATATTGGTTCAGGAAGAATCATATATCAGGATCTTACACTTATTACTAAGTTTATACAGGATGGCGATTTCTTCAAGAATGAAGAGCTTCTTCGTGCCATCAACAATTGTAAAGAGAATAACAGCGACCTTCATCTCTGGGGTCTCCTTTCAGATGGTGGTGTTCACAGTCATAACACTCATCTTTATGCAATCCTTGAGATGTGCAAAAAAGAAGGTTTTGAAAATGTATTTATTCATCCTTTCTTCGATGGAAGAGATACACCTCCTGCATCAGGTAAGGATTACCTTCAGGAGCTGGTTGATAAAACAAAGGAGATCGGCGTTGGTAAGGTAGCTTCTCTCAGTGGACGTTATTATGCTATGGACAGAGATAATAACTGGGACAGAATCCAGAAGGCATATGACAGCCTTGTAACCGGAGAAGGAAATAAGGCAACTGATCCTGTAGCTGCAATGCAGGCATCCTATGATGAGGGTGTTACAGATGAGTTTGTAATTCCTACTGTTATCACAGATGAAGCAGGAAATCCTTTATCACTTGTTAAGGATGGAGATTCAGTTATATTCTTTAACTTCCGTCCTGACAGAGCACGTGAGATAACAAAGGCTTTCTGTTTTACAGATGAGGATATTGCAGCACAGCCTGGTGATGCTTCAGATACAAAATGTATTAAATACCTTAAGAGAGCTAATGGCTTAATGAAGCTTACATATGTCTGCTTTAAGGATTATGATGAGACAATTCCTAACAAGTTCGTTGCTTTCAAGAAACAGGAGATAAAGAATACATTTGGCGAATATCTTGCTAACCTCGGAATGAAGCAGCTCAGACTTGCTGAGACAGAGAAGTATGCACACGTTACATTCTTCTTCAATGGAGGAATTGAGGAGCCTAATAAGGATGAGGAGAGAATCCTTGTTAATTCACCTGCAGTTGCAACCTATGATCTTCAGCCTGAAATGAGCGCACCTGAAGTTGGGGAAAAGCTTACAGCTGCAATTCGTTCAGGAGAATATGATGTCATCATCATCAACTTTGCAAACCCTGATATGGTTGGTCATACAGGAGTTCTTGATGCAGCTATTAAGGCTGTTGAGACTGTAGATAAATGTGTTGGAGACGCAGTGGAAGCAGTTAAGGAAATGGATGGAGTACTGTTTATCTGTGCAGATCATGGTAATGCTGAGCAGATGAAGAACTATGAAACAGGGGAGCCTCACACAGCTCATACAACAAATCCTGTTCCATTTATCTTATATAATTATGATGATTCCTATACACTTAAGGAAGGTGGAAAGCTTTGTGATATAGTTCCTACACTTCTTGAGGTAATGGGGCTTGAGCAGCCTGCAGAAATGACAGGTGAGTCACTTCTTGTAAAGAAGGCGTAAGTTTTGTTTTAAAGATAGGGAGTTTTAAAAAGTAATGCAGTTAAAACCTAATGATGATCCGGTTAATAATAATTTTAATCCTGATAATACGGGATATAATTCAGGTAGTGGTGGAAACAGTTATTATACACAGGCTGAAGAACAACCGGCTCCGGTTCAGCCTATTCCTACCTACGGAGCACCTGAAGATAAGGATTCAATCTATCGTCCCAATACATCAGATTATGCTAAACAGAAAAAGGGAATCAACCCGCTGTTTATAATAATTCCGATTGTTGTGGTGATAGGTTTGATCGTATATTCCGGATATAAAAGATTTTTTGGCCAAAGCAAGTATATTCCGGGAACCCTGAATGAAACAACGTATTCCAATGAGTATTTTGGAGTTAAGGCTGATTTCAAGGGCTGGGATGTTACAGGCTATGAAGGACGTGATGAACAGTCCGAATTAGATACATTAAAGTTCGTTAATGAATTATCCGCTGAGAATAATATGTCCGGTTCAGGAGTCTATGTTATTGTTCAGAAGACCGCCATCAATTATGCGGAACTGGGCAGGATGAAGGACCTTCTGGCAATGAACGAGGAAAAAGTTAAGTCAGAGCTGGAACAGAGTGGATATTCTAATATTTCCATTAAAGAGGATACCTTTAATATTGCCGAAAAAGCTGTGGATGGATTTGTTGTTGAGGGTGATTATTCAGCAGGAGGAAAGTCCGTCAGAGTATGCGTTGTTGATGCGTATATTGTAAAGGGTAATTACTGGATGGAGATTTCCTGTGGTGCCAATTCTGTTGGAAAGGCAACACAGATTCTTAGGAATTTTAAAGCTTATTAAGCTTTAACAAATAAGTTATACAAAAGGAGTAACCAAGAGATGAACGAAATACCTTATAAGATTTATCTGAATGAAAATGAAATGCCTGATAAATGGTACAATGTGCGTGCAGATATGAAGAAAAAACCTGCGCCAATACTTAATCCGGGCACACTTCAGCCTGTAACTATTGATGAGCTTTCAGCTATATTCTGTAGAGAACTGGCTGAGCAGGAACTGGATGATACAACAGCATATTTTGATATCCCTGAAGAGATAAGAAACTTCTATAAAATGTATCGTCCATCACCACTTGTAAGAGCATACTGCCTTGAGAAAAAGCTGGGAACTCCTGCACATATATATTATAAGTTTGAGGGAAATAATACATCAGGAAGTCACAAGCTTAATTCCGCAATTGCTCAGGCTTACTATGCAAAGAAGCAGGGACTTAAGGGTGTAACAACAGAAACAGGTGCCGGTCAGTGGGGAACAGCTCTTTCAATGGCTTGTTCATACTTTGATCTGGACTGTCAGGTATATATGGTTAAGGTTTCTTATGAGCAGAAGCCTTTCCGTCGTGAAGTAATGCGTACATACGGAGCACAGGTTACTCCGTCACCATCAATGAATACAGAAGTAGGAAGAAAGATTAACGCTGAGTTCCCCGGAACAACAGGAAGTCTTGGATGTGCTATTTCAGAGGCTGTTGAAGCAGCTGTATCACAGGAAGGCTACAGATATGTTCTTGGCTCAGTACTTGCCCAGGTACTTCTGCATCAGTCAGTTATTGGTCTTGAAACAAAGGCTGCATTTGATAAGTATGGTATCAAACCGGATATGATCATCGGCTGTGCAGGTGGTGGATCAAACCTTGGAGGACTCATCTCACCATTCGCTGGTGAAATCTTAAGAGGCGAAGCAAACTACGACATTATCGCAGTAGAACCTGCATCATGTCCAAGTCTTACAAGAGGTGTATATGCATACGACTTCTGTGATACAGGAAAGGTTTGTCCTCTTGCCAAGATGTACACACTTGGAAGCGGTTTCATTCCTTCTGCTAACCATGCAGGTGGACTTAGATATCATGGAATGAGTAGTGTGGTTTCAGAGCTTTATGATCAGGGAATAATTTCTGCAAGAAGCGTTGAGCAGACAAATGTATTTGAAGCTGCAGAAATGTTTGCGAGAGTAGAAGGAATTCTTCCTGCTCCTGAATCAAGTCATGCAATAAGAGTTGCAATCGATGAGGCTCTTAAGTGTAAGGAAACAGGTGAGGCAAAGAATATCGTCTTTGGACTTACAGGTACAGGTTACTTCGATATGGTTGCTTATGAGAAGTACAACAACGGAGAGATGACAGACTACATCCCAACAGATGATGATCTTAAGAAATCTATCGATACTCTTCCTAAGGTTGACCTGTAAGAGATAATTGTAATAATAATCAGGTTCAAAAACCATTCAGATCAAGTTATGGTCTGAATGGTTTTTTGCCAAATGAATTATGGATTGGAGGAACATATTTATGAACAGGATTCGAGGAAAAGAATGATAGGTGGTTTTCTATGTTCTTTATTTATTCTCAGCTCCTTATCCGGATGTGGAACAAAGGGGAAAAGTCCATCCTCAGATTCCAGCGGAACTGAAACAAATGCAACTTCAGAGGTTTCTGAAAGTGATATATTGACGGAAACTATTGAGCTGAATCCGTCGGGAGATTATATCTTTGATCCGGAGGATAGAGTGAAAATATGGTAAGATCTTTTTTGGCATTTCTCCTTGCGGCAGTTCTGCTTCTATCGGCGGGCTGTGGTAAGGCGGAAAATGATACTATGGAAAACTACCGGAAAACTGTACATGAATCAAAATATATCATCCATGCTTTAGGGGGCATGGATGATGATTTTTACATTAATTCTGTGGACTGCCTGGAAACTGTTTATGCGGCGGGATACAGAATTTTTGAAGTGGATGTTTCTTTCACAAGTGATGATGTTCTGGTGCTGGCCCATAGTGGAGAAAAAAATATATGGTCCAGGAATGACTGGACTCTCAGGTTCGGGCAGGAATATCCCTTTGAAGATGCAGAGGGAAATGCACTTACTCCGGAAGAGGAAAACCGATTAATAGAAGATGGCTATGATGTGGAAAAACATTTATGTCCGGCATCTGTTTTTACCGGATTTAAAATCCAGGGTAAATATAAAGCTTCAACTTTTTCTGACCTTCTGGACTTTATGGAAGCGCATGAGGATATGTATGTAATGTTGGATGCAGGAAAAAGAAGCTATGAGGATACCTGTATCTATTATAAAAGGATTGTGGAGGAAGCCGGAAAAAGAGAGGACGTCCTGGACAGATTTATTGCCGGGGGGCAGACTACGGAAATGCTCAGGGCAGCAAAGGAAGCCTATGATTTTCCATTGCTTAATCTCTACTATGATGTGGACGAAGAAAGAGAAGAAAGCATTTACCGCCCAGAGGATTTTATAAAATACTGCAAAGAGCAGGGGGTAACAAGCTTCAGTGCTTCTACAGAAGCATACTCGGAGGATGCGGCAAAGGAGCTTTCAAAATCAGGGCTTATCAGTTATATCTTTACAATTAATGATCCTGATGAGGAGGAAAAAATCCGCAGTCTCGGAGCGGATATGATAGGAACAGATTTTCTTTGGAAATAATTTTTTATTTTAATGCAACAGATTGAGTGGATTGAGACACTATATAGTAAAGACGTCTTTACTCGCTAAAGAAAAAGTGAGGATTGAAAGGAGAACTTTATGGAAAATAAAGAAAGGGTGGTTCAGCTTGTGAGACAAGCGAAGCGGCAGGATGCACACGCATTTGCAACGCTATATGAGATGGTTTATCCGGATCTATACAAGACGGCATATTATAATCTTAATTCACGAGAAGATGCAGAAAATGTTGTAAGTGATACCGTACTGGATGCTTATTCCTGTATTAACAAACTAAGGGATGAAGGGGCATTCAGAGCGTGGATATTCAAGATTCTTATGAATAAGATCAGCAGATATATAAAAGAATATGTCGCAAGAAGAAATAATGAAATGTCAGGCAGTTATGAGGATATCGATTCAAGAACTCCTTCAAGGGATGATTCGATTAAGAATGCTGAGGATAAAACATTAGTAAAACAGGCATTCGAAATACTTTCTGAAGAGGAAAAACAGATTGTAACCATGTCGATATATGGCGAGTATGACAGCTCAGAGATTGCCGGAATTATGAATCTCAACAGAAATACCGTTCGTTCGAAGTACAGCAGAGCTCTCGCGAAAATGAGAAATTATCTAAGCGGTGGAGGTGACATATATGGACAACAGAGATAAGAATTTTGAAAATAATATAAAAAATGAATACATTAATATTCCTGAAAGCCTTAAGCCTGAAAATATTGAACAGAAGCTTTTCAATATGTCTCCAGAGGAAATGAACAGGCGTAGTGAAAGCAGCGATGTACCTTATCAGGAAATTGATTTTGCAAAAAGATCAGGTGAAAAAACTTCAGCGGATAAAAAGAAATCAATGGGAAAGGTTGTTCTTCCGATTGTTATTGCAGCATCTCTTATTGTAGGTCTGGGTCTTGGCCTTTTCCTTGGAACAAAAAGA
Organism: Eubacterium sp.; assembly: GCA_024692605.1. Classification (GTDB taxonomy): domain Bacteria; phylum Bacillota; class Clostridia; order Lachnospirales; family Lachnospiraceae; genus Eubacterium_Q. The sequence goes on along the minus strand of JAILMQ010000107.1, from coordinate 7,487 downwards.
AGGTCCGGGGAAACTGCTAAGGGAGAAGCAGAATCCTTTAATGAATCTGATGAAGTAATTATTGATGAAGCAGCAGATGAGGCGGCTGCCGAAACGGCTGAAAGTGAAAAAGATACAGCCAAGAAAAAAACATCTAAAAAGAAAGATAAAGACGACAATTATAATAAAGCCTACGACAGATTAAAAGCATATTATGATGAAAGCCAGAATGCTATGGATTATACATATGGTGTTGATATAGTGGAGGAGGCTGCTGATGAAGCTGTTGAAAGTGAAGTAGCTGAAAATGATTCTGTTCAGACATTAAGCCCAAGAAATTCTAAGGATAAAGTAGCTTCTTCAGACGTAAATAAGGGCCAGGATGACGGATCCGTTGATTTTACAGACACAAATGTAAGAACAGAAGGAGTAGCCGAAGGGGATATAATTAAGACTGACGGTAAATACATCTATGCCTATGACAGATATACATTACATATCATAATATACAGGGTTCAGGACGGAAAGATTGAGAAGTGTGGCGGAATAAATGTTCTGAATGATGATATGGATGCTGTAGAGATGTATATAAATGGCGACAGACTTATATTCATCGGTAGAACAGAAGACTCCGGATATATGGATAAAACAGGCATAGTTATCTATGATATCAGTGACAGAGAAAATCCTGAGATGGTTAAGAGTATTACTCAGGATGGAATGTATTATAGCTCAAGAATGGTTGGTGACAAGCTGTACACATTCTCAAAGAAGAGTGTTGATCTGGGAAAAATGAGAAAGAAAAAATATAAAACATACATTCCGGAAATTGATGGTGACATCATCGAGAATGATAAGATTCTTGTTCAGGATGATATTCATTGTGATACCTATGTAGTTGTATCAGCAGTTGATCTGAATAAGGGTAAGGTGGTAGACAGGCTGGGCGCTCTTGCAGGAAACGGTTTTATATATGTCAGCTCGGAAAACATTTATCTAACTGACGTAGTTTTCAGCTGGGAGGATTACAGTTGGTCCAACGAAACAAAGATAATCAAGATATCCTACAAAGACGGAAACTTAAGTTATGAGGCAAAGGGAAAGTTCCCGGGATATCTGAAGGATGATTACTGTATAGACGAACATAATGGATATATAAGACTGGTTACCAATTATACAGACGATTATAGTACATATAATGCACTTTATGTTCTGAATAAAGATCTTGAGAAAGTCAGTGCGATAAAGAGACTTGCGGAAAATGAGACTATTAAATCAGCAAGATTCATGGGTGACTGGGGCTACTTCGTTACATTTAGAAATACCGATCCACTGTTTGCGGTTGATCTTTCTGACCCGGAGAATCCTGAAATAACAGACTATCTGAAGATACCGGGATTTTCAGAATATCTTCATCCTTATGGGGATGGAAAGCTGCTTGGCATAGGACATGATGCTGATTTGGAAACCGGAAGAGCTGAAGGACTTAAGCTTTCTATGTTTGATATATCTGATCCATCTGACATCAAAGAAGAAGACAAGGTTATTATGGATGAATATGTTAATGCAAATATCTTCGAAGACAGAAGAGCATTTATGTTCGACAGTAAAGAAGGAAGATTTGGTTTTGCAACTCAGAGAGCCTGGGATTATACCGATGATAACGACTCAAGAATCTTCTATGATGTATTTGACTATGATGAAGAAGATGGCTTTGATTGCAAGCTGGAATATAAACTTGCAATAGATGAATATTATTCCTATGACAGTACTACTTTTAGCGGCACCAGAGGAATTATCATAGGTGACTACCTTTATGTAGTTGTCGGTGGACAGGGGGTTGTTTCCTTCGATACAAACAAATATGAGCAAGTTGATGAATGTCGATAGAAATGACATAAAGTTATTATAAGCACTTTGTTTCCATAGACTTTTTTGAAAAAAATCACCAATGAAGAAAGGGTTTTTTAAGACATTTTCACGAAAATAATTTTGCTTCTTACTTTTGCAAAATTGCTGTGTTATATTTATTAATGTAGCGTGTAAATGATGAATATATTAGTCTTTAGGAGTGTCGGAAATGTTTAGCGTAGGTGATTTCATAGTTTATGGAAACAATGGTGTTTGTAAGATTACAGACATCGGCCCTATGAAGCTTTCAAGTGTCCCTAAGGATAAACTGTATTACACAATGATCCCATGCTATATAAGAGATAGCGAGATATTTACGCCGGTAGATAACGAGCGTGTTGTAATGCGTAAGGTTATGTCCAGGGAAGAAGCTGAAGATTTTATTGAGAATCTCGACAGCATCGAAAAATTGGAAATTATCGAAGAGAAAAAGAGGGAACTTGAGTATAAGCAGGCTGTTCTTACATGTGATCCTATAGTATTGGTTGAACTGATTAAAACAATCCAGGAAAGAATGGAAGAAAGAATAGCTGAGGGCAAAAAGGTAACAGCATCAGATTCGAAGTATATTCACATTGCAGAGGATAGTCTTTTTGGAGAACTTGCCATATCTCTTGATATGAACAAGGATGAAGTAAAGGATTACGTTAAAACAAAAACTGCTTTGTCTGCGTAATTTGAGCTACACAGATGCTGTAAAAGTTGTTTTAGTCAGAAATATTATGATAAAATAAAGGTTGATGGTAAACATCAGCCTTTATTTTATTTTTGGGAATTGATTATGAAGAAGAATGATTTTATTGAACTTGAAATAGAAGATGTAACTGATGATGGTTCCGGAATCGGACATTATGACGGAATGGCTATTTTTGTGAAGGATTCAGCCGTGGGTGACAGGGTTAAGGCAAGAATAGTAAAAGTGAAGAAGCATTATGCCTTTGGAAGAGTTGAGGAGATTATTTCGGAGTCACATAACAGAGTAGAGTCGGCCTGCCCTGTATCGAGACAGTGTGGTGGCTGCACTTTGCAACATATCGGTTATGAGGCGGAGCTGGAACTGAAAAAAAACAGAGTAATTAACTGTCTGAAGAGAATAGGAGGGATTGATAATCCTGAAGAATATCTTGAGGAGGTTGTAGGACTTGGAAGCTCTCCGGAGCGTTACAGAAACAAGATGCAGTTTCCGGTGGGTAAGGATAAAGACGGTATGACTGTTCTTGGTTTCTATGCCGGGCATAGTCATTCGATTATTCCTGTTGAAGATTGCATGATCGGTCATGAAATAAATAGATATATAATCGCTGCCATAAAGAAATGGTGTGATGAAAACAAAATAAGCGTTTACGATGAAGAAACCGGTAAAGGCTTTCTTAGACATGTTCTTACAAGGGTTGGATTTCAAACCGGTGAACTGATGGTATGTGTTATCATCAACAATAAGAAGATGAAGTTTAGCGAGGAATTGGTTTCGTGTATTAATGAAGCTCTTTCGAAAGCGGAAACTAAGGATGCTATCATTCTCAAATCGGTTGTTGCGAATATTAATACAGAAAAGACAAACAAGATTCTCGGAGAAGAAACCGTTCCGGTATGGGGACAGGAATATATCACTGATTACATCGGAGATGTTCAGTTCAGGATTTCAGCGCAGTCCTTCTATCAGGTGAACCCGGTTCAGACTTATCGCCTCTATAGCAGAGCCCTGGAATATGCAAATCTGACAGGAAATGAAACCGTATGGGATATGTACTGTGGAATAGGTACCATATCACTTTTTCTTGCAAAAAATGCAAAGAAGGTAATAGGTGTTGAGATAGTACCACAGGCTATACAGGATGCAAAGCAGAATGCAGATCTGAATGCTATTAAAAATGCTAAGTTTTATGTTGGAAAAGCTGAGGAAGTGGCGACTGAACTTTTAAGCGGGAAGGGAACTGACGATACATATGAAGAAGTACCGGATGTTATCGTGGTGGATCCGCCCAGAAAAGGCTGCGATGAAAAACTTCTTAATACAGTAATAAAAGTAAAACCTAATCGGATGGTATATGTTTCCTGTGATCCAGCCACCCTTGCCAGAGATCTGAAGATACTTATGGCAAATGGATTCAATCTGGAAAAGTTTTCAGTGTTTGATCAGTTTAGTCGAAGCATGCATGTGGAGTGCGCGGTATTGATGTCACGTGCCGACAGGTAAGAGGCGCGGAAAGGCTTGAAAACAAGCCATTTGTCGATTCAGACCCATCAATGATGCTCACTCAGGAAGCTTGAAAAACACTCCTCGGGAACTTATCTAAAGGTCATTTTGCCGGAGGGTTGAGTAGGCTATTTAGATGTCGGGTGTTGAGACGGTCATTTAGATGTCAGGACGTAATTGTACAAAATGACAAACAATGCCGATGTTCAATCCGGTGTTTCCATGCTACAATAATAATAACTATAGCGGTCAGAGGATAAAGCCGGAGAAGTCTCATGCAGCAGTCTGCCGCATGGGTTTCTGCGGGTTTTTAATAATTGCCTTTGTTAGGAGGTTTTGCCATGAAGAAGAGATTATTCCCGATACTGATGGCCATACTGATGGTGTTTGCGATGATGCCGATGACGGTGTTTGCTGAATCAGACAAGGATCTTGAAGATCCGGTCGTAGATTCCAGTACTCTGAATGTAACAATCACAGGGAGCGAAAGCAATGAGAGGAAGGCGACCATCGGAGATACAATAACGTTTTCCATTGACGCCTCGGACAACCGCGGAGTTAATGAAGTTATTTTCTTTATCAAAAATCCGGAACAGGATGGGAGCAAGTATTTCAAAGCAACATATGTCGGGAATGATGAAGACAGAAAGACCGGCAGATGGACTGCCGAGGTGACAGTTGACAACCAGTGGGAGAATGGTACCTGGAAACTGGACGAGATCGATGTGACAGATGTTTCGGGCAGATACAGATACTATTACGACTCAAACAATTATCCAACGCAAATTTACAAGTGGGATATGTCGCAATGGGATTTTACTGTGCACGGATCCAGCCTGGAAAAAGACTTTGAAGATCCGGTCGTAGATTCCAGTACTCTGAATGTGACAATCACAGGGAACGAAAGCAATGAGAGGAAGGCGACCGTTGGAGACAAAGTGACTTTTTCCATTGACGCCTCGGACAACTGGGGAGTTAATGAAGTTATTTTCTTTATCAAAAATCCGGAACAGGATGGGAGCAAGTATTTCAAAGCAACATATGTCGGGAATGATGAAGACAGAAAGACCGGCAGATGGACTGCCGAGGTGACAGTAGGTGATCAATGGGAGAACGACACCTGGAAGCTGAGTGAAGTCGATGTAATAGATGTTTCGGGCAGATACAGATTCTATTACGACTCGAACATTTATCCAACGCAAATTTACAAGTGGGATATGTCGCAATGGGATTTTACTGTTTACCAACCTACACCTACATCTGATCTCTCGGAAGATGGCTACAGCATGATGATGGACGGTGCCGGAGCGACCACTACGTTCGGCGGAAACTATTATGTCGTAACAACGGATGGCACCGTAGTTCCTGATACGAAAGTGCGGTTTGAAGATGAAATCGGCTGGACAACTCTCGCGGCACGCAAGTATACCCTAAAATACGAGAAGAAGACAGGCGATAACAGCTGGGAGGATTACACATCCAATACCTTCGGATTAGATGATGGCAAGACTGCCACATACCGTGTCTCTGCAATCGGGAAGGAATCTGAGGGATATACCGGCACTGTCGGTCCTGTAGAATTCAATGTGATCAAGAAGAACAAGGTCACCTTCGATACCCGCGGCGGCAGCAGCGTCGATCCGCAGTATGTCATCCCGGGAGAAAGGGCCAGTAAGCCTGACGACCCGACAAAGGATGGTCTGGTCTTCAAGCGATGGTGCTCAGACGAAGAACTTACGACTGAATATAACTTCTCTTCCTCGGTCAATGCAGATACCACGGTATATGCAGAATGGTATGCGCAAATGGCGATCGGGATCTACAATGATTCCAATCCGAAGAATAAGGAATGCGGCACTGTTGATGTCGAGACACCGAATGTAAACGTCAGTCAGCAGGATGTGACGGCAATGAACTTCAATTCACCGGAGGGTACCGTCAAGTTCACGGCGAAACCTGCTGAGGGTTATAAGTTCAAAGGTTTCTACAAGGGAGTATTCGGAGACAGCGGTTATGTCCAGACACCTTCGGAAGATCTACTATCTGATGAAGACGAATATACCTGCGGCGCAACAGAGTTAGCTGTATGTGCTGTGTTCGAATGCGCCGGACATCAATGGGAGGAGAAAATACAGAAAGCCACTCCGACAGCCGACGGACGGATCTATCAGAAGTGCAGTATCTGCGGCACTGAGGAAATCGTTGCTCCGCTGCTCAAGGTCAGCAAGATCAGCCTTGCGGGTACATCCTATACCTACACAGGCAAAGCGATAACGCCAAAGGTCACTGTGGCAAATGCCAGCGAGACGCTTTCAGCAGATAACTACACGGTCACATATTCCGGCAACACGAATGCTGGGACAGCGACCGCGAAGGTCACGCTTAAAGGCGATTACTACGAGGGAAGCAAGAGCCTGACTTTCAAGATCAACAAAGCCGCAAACCCGCTGACCATGAAGCCGAAGACCGGAACGGTCAAGTATGCCAAGCTGAAGAAAAAGGCGCAGACGCTTGCCGTTACCAAGGTGATCAAGTTCACGAAGGACGCGAAGGATAAGAAGACCTATACGCTCTCATCCGCCAAGAAGGGAAAGAAGTCTTTCAAGAAGTACTTCAAGATCAACAAGTCCACCGGCAAGGTCACGGTGAAGAAAGGACTGAAGAAGGGTACCTACAAGGTAAAGGTCAAAGTCAAGGCTTTAGGAAACAGCAATTATAAAGCATCCGGAACTAAGACGGTGACGTTCAAAGTGAAAGTGAAATAATGATAACGGGACTTCCTGCCCGGGCTTCAAAGCTCTGGCGGGAAGATTTCCGGAGATATTGAGCCGGGCACAGTGCAAATCACCTTCGGAAACCGCGCAGCACGCGGTTTCAAGTGTACAAGACGATTGAAGATCTTATCGGAAAACGCTGAGTCGAAGGTTTTTAAAGGTGAAAAATGGTATTAATCAGCGTTTCCCTACGAAATATGATCCTTGAAGCAGATTTCAGGATGTATAAGATGAGGCGTGAAAGAAGCATGTGAGGATCAATGAGAAGGATAGACAAGATACCAAATGTGATATATTATTTGAATGAGATCGTAGCAGTGGCGTTTGAGACCCACAGATGAAGAAGGCAGTTCGAAACGGTATATTGCTAAAAAGGTATGGCTGCCCCAAAGTCAGGTATTATATTTACATAAAAGACTAACTATTAAAAATAGTCAATAAAAAGTTTTGAAAACATTAATGTTTTTAAATATATTGGCGATGATCATATCATCGCAATCAGTACATTGAAAATTGCATGACAAATAGAGCATCAGATATGGTGCTCTGACAAGAAGATATGATATTGGAATGATTAATTAGCTTTTATGTATTGCTGACCAGATGATTCAAGTTGATATATGACT
>JAILMQ010000055.1 GCA_024692605.1 Eubacterium sp. | reverse complement strand
TATCCTTATCCGATTCGGACTTCACAAGTGGTGTAAAGAAGCAGGTAGGATTTCCTGTATGACATGCAGGTCCTGTCTGATCAACCTTTGCAAGAATTGTATCCTTATCACAATCAATGGTAAGGCTTATCATCTTCTGCAGATGTCCTGACTCCTCGCCCTTTGTCCAGAGCTTCTGTCTGGATCTTGACCAATAGGTCATAAGCCCGGTTTCAAGAGTTTTATTATAGGACTCCTCGTTCATATAAGCCATCATAAGAACTTCACCGGTTTTATAATCCTGAGCTATACAGGGAATAAGTCCATCACTGTTTAATTTGAAATCAGCAAATGTAATCTCTAACGATGATGCTTTATCATTTGAAGCAATAAAAGCATTCATATCATTTTCGCTTTTAAAAACCTTATCAGGAAATCTTTCCTTTGAATATTCATAAAGCTTATAAAAGGCTGATTCTTCATCAAAACCATCCAGATCAAAAACCACATATTTTGTATCACCATACAGAATATGCTTAACATCATCAAAATTCGCCTCATGATTTTTCAATATTTCAAAATCAGACATATTACAGAGCTCCTTTCGTAGAAAGAAGTCCACCATCAAGACGAGGATCATATCCTGCAGCTATATCAAGAGCATTTGCAAATGCTTTAAAAGCCGCCTCAATAATGTGGTGGTTATTAGAACCATCCAGCTGTTTAATGTGGAGATTCATTTCCGCAGCATAGGAAACTGCATAAAAGAATTCCTTTGCCATCTCAGTATCAAAGTTTCCAACCTTAGGCGTTGTAAGCTTCAGATCAAAATTAAGATATGGTCTTCCGGACAGATCAACAGCACATAAAACCAAAGTCTCATCCATAGGCATTATAAATGAACCATAGCGTCTGATTCCGGCCTTATCTCCTATAGCCTCTTTGATTGCCTTTCCAAGTACTATTCCTGTATCTTCAATAGTGTGATGTGAATCAACCTCAAGGTCACCCTTCACAACACAGTTCATATCAAAGAATCCGTGCTTAGCAAAGCTTTTAAGCATGTGATCAAAGAAACCGATTCCTGTATCAACATTACTTACTCCTGTACCATCCAGGTTCAAAGCAAGCTGAATGTCAGTTTCAGAAGTTTTTCTGTTTATACTGGCTTTTCTCTCCTGCATAATATTCTCCTTATCAACCCATTGGGGTCAGACCCCTTTGGGTTACTTTTTTCTATAACCCAAAGGGGTCTGACCCCAATGGGTTGATATTATTTAAACCTTACAGCGATTGAATTAGCGTGTGCGGTAAGACCTTCAGCCTTGGCAAATGTTTCAATATCTTCGTGAACGCTTCTAAGTGCAGCCTCTGAATAATTGATTATGCTGGACTTCTTAACGAAATCATCCACGCTGAGTGGCGAGAAAAATCTTGCTGTTCCATTAGTCGGAAGTACGTGATTAGGTCCCGCAAAATAATCACCAAGGGGCTCTGAGGAGTATTCACCAAGGAATATGGCTCCTGCATTTTTAATCCCTGTCATTGTTTCCCAAGGATTCTTAGTAATGATCTCAAGGTGTTCCGGAGCAATCTCATTTGATGCATCAATAGCATCTGCCATGCTCTCGGCAACAAATATATTGCCAAAATTATCTATTGATTTCTGAATTATCTCTTTTCTTTCAAGCTTTTCTGTAAATGTATCAACCCATTTTGAAACTTCTTCAGCCAGCTTCTCGCTTGTTGTAACAAGTGTTGCTGATGCAAGTTCATCGTGCTCAGCCTGTGAAAGCATATCTGCCGCAACATACTCAGGATTAGCTGTTTCATCTGCAAGTACAAGGATTTCGCTTGGTCCTGCAATAGAGTCAATACTTACATGTCCGTATACAAGACGTTTTGCAATGGCAACAAATATATTTCCGGGTCCAACAATCTTATCAACCTTAGGAATACTCTCTGTTCCATATGCAAGAGCAGCGATTGCCTGGGCTCCACCAACCTTATATATATCAGTAACTCCTGCTTCTTTTGCAGCAACAAGAGTTGTAGGATAAACTTTACCCTCACTGTTACATGGAGTTGTCATGACTATTCTCTTAACTCCCGCAACCTTTGCAGGAAGAACGTTCATAAGTACTGTTGACGGATAAGCAGCCTTTCCTCCCGGAACATAAACACCGGCTGACTCAATTGGAGTAACTCTCTGACCAAGGATAATTCCATTATCCTCAGTTGTGATCCAGCTGTTTTTCTTCTGTTTCTCGTGGAAGGATTCTATATTAACAATTGCTTTTCTTATTACTTCAACAAGCTTTCCATCCACATTTCCATAGGCTTCTTCAATCTCAGCATCAGTAACGCGGATTGTATCCTTTGTAAGGGAAGCCTTATCAAACTTCTCGGTATACTCAAAAAGCGCTTTATCTTTGTTGTCGTGAACGTTTTTAATGATATCCTTTACAACAACCTCATATTCACCATAATCATCAGTTGTTCTTTTAAGAAGGTCTGTCATTAATTTGTTCTTTGTTTCATTCGTAAGTTTTATTATTCTCATGATAATTTCTCCTTCATGTCCGAAAGAAGCTTATTGATTCTCTCATGCTCCATCCTGAGGCTTACCTGATTAACTACTATTCTTGCAGATAATGGAACAATTTCCTCAAGAACTGTAAGCCCGTTCTCCTTTAATGTAGAACCGGTTTCAACTATATCAACGATAACCTCTGAAAGCCCAACTATCGGAGCAAGCTCTACAGAACCATTAAGCTTGATTATCTCTACTGTCTGATTCTTTTTATCTATGAAATAATTCTTTGCAATATTAGGGTATTTTGTTGCAACTCTTATGATTTCATTTTTCTTAAGTAGTTCTCTGGCAGATTCCGGTCCGCAGACACACATTCTGCATTTACCAAAACCAAGATCAAGAACTTCATAAAGATTTCTGCCTTCTTCAAGAAGAGTATCGCGTCCAACCACACCAATATCTGCAACGCCATATTCAACATATGTTGGCACATCACTTGGCTTGGCCAGGAAGAATCTCATTCCTATCTCATCATTCTGAAAGATAAGTTTTCTTGTGTTAGGGTCATTTATTTCTTCACAGGTTATTCCTGTCTTTTCCAGAAGCTTCAGTGTTTCCTTCGCAAGTCTGCCCTTGGCAAGGGCAAATGTAAGATATCTCATATCATCCTCCAAATTCGCTTAAATCAATTTCTTCATCGACACTTCTGTCACCACTGATTATGCGAACAGTATTTTCATTTTGTAATATATATACTTTTCCCACATCATAAGTATCAGAGTAAGACATATATTCATCTTCCTCGTGTCGCTTAGACTTTCTTATAAGCTGGGCGATAACACCCTTTTCCCTAAGCTTCCTTGCAAGATGAACTGCTGATTTCTGATTCTCAATAGTATATATAATAAGGGCCGGTTCATTTTCCGACTTAAACTCAATGCCCTGTCTGTTAAGACTGTTCATAAGCTCATCAACATAGATTGAAAAACCTATTGAAGGAGCATCCAGTCCGAATTGTGAAAGCAGATTGTTGTATCTTCCACCCTTCACAAGAGGATTTCCTGTTCCATAGGAATAACCACTGAATACAATACCTGTATAGTAATCATAACCATTGATCATGGACAGATCGAAGCTGACATATTCCTCATCATCATAATATGAAAGAGCCTTATAAACCTTTCTAAGTCTTTCAATCGCCTCAAGGGATCTTTCATTTGATACAAGCTTCTCTGCCTTGTCAAGAATCTCAATATTTCCAAAAAGGGACGAAAGCTCATTAAGTGTATCACTTATCTTCTTATCGATATTAAGACCTGAGATATATTCCGAAAGTCCAAAGAAATTCTTAATCTGAATATAATCTCTCACTTTGTCCTCAACCTTATTATCAAGTCCTGCTTCTTCAACAATTCCCTTAAAATAATCCACCATTCCTATAACGATTTGGAATGATTCAAGACCAGCAGCCTTAAGGGAATCTATAACACAGGCAATAGTCTCAGCATCGGCAGCTGAACTATCATCATTTATAAGTTCACAACCTATCTGTGTAGCTTCAGCAAGCTTTCCCTGATGCTGTCTTGTGCTGGCAAATGTATTGCCTTTGTAACAAAGTCTTATTGGAAGATTCTCATCCGCAAAGTACTTGGCAACACTACGGGCAACACTTGGAGTAAAATCAGGTCTCAGCACAAGTGTGTTATTATCTCTGTCAAAAAACTTATACATTTCATTAGAGGGTGCTGACCCCATATCTGAATTAAAAATACCAAAATACTCAAATGTCGGTGTTTCGATATCTTTATGTCCATATAAATGCATTGCCTTATTTATATTATCAATTACAATATGTTTTTTCTCACATTCTGAGCCATATATGTCTCTGACACCTTCCGGTGTAGAAAGCATTGTTTCTCTCATATCTGGGCCACCTCTTTGTTAAAGCTTATTTATATTAATCATGCCTGAGCAATGATTATATCCATATATACACCTGTTTTGTTTTCTTTACATGAAGCAAATCTATATCTGACTCTGCTTTCCTCATTATATCTGACAGATATCTGCGAATAGGAATAAGCAATGGCGGATATAAACTTTCTATAAAGCTTGTCCGCCGCAGATACAGAATATTTCTTCATTTTAATATCTACAATATATCTGTTATAGTTTACATTTATACTAAAATTATCTACCAGCTTTGTCTTTTCTAAAAAAGAAGACATTGCCTCATACATAGACTGGTCAGTAACTACATTTATCTTAGCCAGATATTCATTAATTGCTCTAAACATATTTACTCCCTTCTTCTATATATAACGCGTACAATACCGAAATATTTTACTCTTTTTGAGTAAATAAATCAACTAAACTAGTACTCTATTTTCTCAACATCACGCCAGGTATTATCCAGGTCGTAAAACTCTCTCATTTCAGACGTAAAAAGATGAACAACAATATCACCATAGTCCAGAAGAACCCAGCCACCCTGAGGCTTTCCTTCTCTTATCTTAAGCTCATAGTCAGCCTTCTTCATAGCCTCTTCAACACTGTCTACGATAGCATCGATCTGGTTTACATTTGAACCACTGGCAAGTACAAAATAATCAGTGATGGATGTAACCTTTCCTACAAATAAAGACTTAACGTTATAACCTTTCTTATCGAGAATCGCATCTACGGCACATTTCACCATTAATTCTTCTCTATTTTTTTCCATTTTTTTTCTTACCTTTTTTCGTGTAAAAATCGTATGTTTCCTGGGTAAGCTCATCAATAGCTCCACCCTTTGCTTCAAGATATTCCAAAGTATTCTTCAGAATATGTACTATACATTTATCAAGATCTTCATAAGCTTCTTTTCGAATCTCCGGAAGATCCTTTACCATTTTTCTGTTTGGTTCTATATAATCAGCAACGAAAATGATCTTATCAAGAAGACACATGTCCGGATGTCCGGTGGTATGATAAGTTATAGATGAAAGAATATCCGGATCTGTCACACCATACTTTTCCTTTGCATAATAAGCACCAAGCTTTCCATGAAGGAGGTCGGGATTTTCTTCTTCTCTTTTTCTTACCCAAAGGCCAAGCTTATATGCTCTCTTAAGCTTTTCATGGGTTGGAATACATTTTGCGTTATCATGAAGAAGTCCGGCTATTCTTGCCTTTTTTACATCTTCACCATGCACAAATGCAAGTGTTGCCGCAGTATATTCTACACCAAGAGAATGAGTAAATCTTTTTTCATTAACCTTAAGCCTAAGCTTAATCAACATTTCCGATCTGTCCATTTCAAGCCCTCCAATATAATTTATTATCTAAAATGTATTGCTCAACTTTTTGTGGAACCAAACCTGTAATAGCATTTTCACTTTCCACTCTGCGTCTGATATCAGACGAAGAAATCGGTGTATCATCCATATCCAATAATAATATATCAGCATTTGGATATAATTCATATAGCTTGTTTATAATTTCATTTGATTTTTTAATGTCTGTTTCACCTCTGACTGCCGTCAAAAGAACAACAAACTCTAATATCTTATCACCTTCAACCCATTTATCAATCCATTCCAGAGAATCTCCTCCGATAATGAAGTAAATAGTTCTATCTTCATTCTCATATAAAAGCTCTCTGACGGTATCAATCGTATGAGTTGTACCGCCTCTCTTGATCTCCATATCAGAAAGGGTCATATAATCATAGTCTTCAGTTGCCAGACGAAGCATTTCAAGCCTTGCCGCATCCGATACAAACTGTTCATTATCTTTATAATAAGTGGATTTATTAGGCATAAACACGATATTATCGAGGCCGAACTGCTCGTGGGCAGTCTGCGCCATTTTTATATGCCCATTATGAACAGGATTAAAGGAACCTCCGAGAATAGTTATCTCAGAAGCCTTAATCTTATCCTTATTTCTGATTTTGTCCATATATAAATCACTTATCATTTTGTGTTTTTCCTGACTGCTTTTGGTTTTTCTCCCGGCAGGATTATTACCGGATTGTCATTATTTCTTTTATATAATACTATCTTTCTGCCGATAACCTGCACAACCTCTGATCTTGTTCTTTCAGCAAGGGTTTCAGCAAGTGACCTTGGGTCATCAAAACAGTTCTTTAATACATTTATCTTAATCAGTTCACGAGCTGTTAATGCCTCTCTTACAGCTTCAGTGAACTCAGGAGTAAGGCTTGCTTTTCCAAGAGAAAGAATCGGCTGAGTGGTCTGAGCAAGGCCTTTTAAATATGCACGTTGTTTTGTATTCATTTTTATTTCCTTTCTAATCGAGCCACTCGAAGCTCCATCCATAAAGTCTTACCTCATCACCCTCCTGGATTCCAAGGGCACGAAGTTCATCGTTGATTCCCGTTTTATTCATGAAATCCTGGAAGAATTTGAAGCCCTTATCATCCTCAAGATTGGTATAACCAAGCATTCTCTCAATACGAGGGCCTTCAACCAGATAAACTCCTTCTTCTTCAGAGGATTTTTCTACTGTATATGGAAGTTCCTCTTCTCTTGAAGCATATTCCTCAAGAGTTACCTCAGGCGTGAATTCCATCACATCATCAGGAGCTGTCTGAATCATCTCATAGGTTCTGTCAAGAAGCTCTTTCATACCCTCACGGGTAGCAGCAGAAATGGCCATTACCGGGATATCCGGCTCAAATTTACTTTTAAGCCTGTTAATTACATTTTCCGCTTCTTCCTTAGGAATAGCATCCATCTTATTGGCAACTATAATGGTCGGTCTCGCAGCCAGCTGTTCACTGTAGCTTCTGAGCTCGTTGGTTATGGTCTCGATATCTTCGATAGGATCTCTTCCCTCTATTGAAGCCGCATCTACAACATGAAGAATGACTCTTGTTCTCTCAATATGCCTAAGAAAATCTATTCCAAGGCCAACACCTTCGGCCGCACCTTCGATAATACCGGGAATATCCGCCAGTACAAAGCTTCGGCCCTCACCAAGGCTTACAACCCCAAGATTCGGCACAAGAGTTGTAAAATGATAATCAGCAATCTTTGGTCTTGCATTGGAAACCATGGAAAGAATTGTAGACTTTCCAACACTTGGGAATCCAACAAGTCCAACATCAGCTATCATCTTCAGCTCAAGACTAAGTGTCTTTTCAAGAGCAATCTGACCGGGCTGAGCGTATCTGGGTGCCTGCATGGTGCTAGTGGCATAATGCATATTTCCTTTACCACCACGACCACCTTCTAAAAGAACAAAAGGTTCTTCCCTATCAGCCATGTCTATTATAACCTTGCCCGTATCATAATCTTTGATAACAGTTCCAGGAGGGACTTTGATTACAATATCCTTGCCGTTAGCACCATGACATCTTCTTTTGCCACCCTCTTCGCCGTCACCGGCCTTATATTTTCTTACATTTTTAAAATCAGAAAGGGTATTAAGACCTTTATCTATAACAAAGATGACATCGCCACCTTTTCCTCCGTCTCCGCCATCAGGTCCTCCATTTGGGACATAAAGCTCACGGCGGAAGGAAACGTGACCATCTCCACCCTTTCCTGACCTTACATATATCTTCGCTCTATCTGCAAATGTATTATTCGCCATATCGCACATTACCTCGTTAATATTAATGTTTCTATTCACGGTCAACTCAGAACGCACTCTTAAGTCCACAACGAATTTAAGGCTTGTCCTTAAGCAAGCTTAAACAAGCCTTAAATTCGTTGTTCTACTGCTGCTACGCAGCACTGAATCGTTCGTTCTGAGTTGTCTGCTTCGCAGTATACATGAGATAAAGTTACAAAACAACTGCAAGCAGTCATTTGTCACTTTATCTCATGAACCGTGAATAGCAACATCCTGGTTCATAAAACAAAAGGAGCCTTGTATTAGCACAAAGCTCCAATAAGTCTGACTTTGAATTACTCAGCTACAGGATAGATTGATACCTGCTTTCTGTCTCTGCCGAGTCTCTCATATCTAACAACACCATCTATTAATGCGAACAGTGTATCGTCACCGCCACGTCCAACATTAAGTCCCGGATGGATCTTTGTTCCACGCTGTGTATAAAGCACGTTACCGGCCTTTACAAACTGGCCATCTGCACGCTTTGCTCCAAGTCTCTTAGAAGCTGAATCTCTACCGTTTTTTGTAGAACCCATTCCCTTCTTATGAGCGAAGAGCTGTAAATTCATCTTAAACATGACTTACCTCCCTAAAATATATCTGAATATACTTATCACCATACTCTTCATATATAGAACAAAGTCCTAAACGAAGAGATCTGAATAACAATTTACTCTTGGGACTAACTTTTCCCATTACTTTGAATTTAACAAGTCCATCTTCATACTCTTCACAGCAAGTGCTGTCATCTGTAAGCTGCTCGATGGAATTAACTGTATTGATAACAAGAGCAGAAACTCCTGCACACACTACATCCTTTCCGCAGCATCCATAATTAGCATGGCCTGAAACCTTAAAACCAAAGTATGAATTGTCCTTTGAGTAGATACAAACTTTAATCATAACTTACCTTTCAAATGTAATACTTAACGTAAACATTTATAAACTATGCATTAATAGCTTCGATCTTAACTTCTGTGAAAGGCTGTCTATGTCCGTTCTTCTTATGATGGCCCTTTTTAGGCTTATACTTGTAAACGACAACTTTTCTAGCCTTTGCAGTCTTAACAACTGTAGCTTTAACTGTTGACTTAGCAACCTTATCTCCAACAAGAACATCCTTGTCGTCATTAATAGCGATAACATTATCAAATGTAACTTCAGCTCCGTCCTCTGCTGCGAGCTTCTCAACTCTGATAACATCACCTTCAGCTACTTTGTACTGCTTTCCGCCTGTTGCAATAATAGCGTACATAAGCTTTTTCCTCCTAACTTACAAGTCTCGCCAACTACGGCGGCACCCCTTTTTCACCTTATTATATAAGAGCAATTGGGCGCACTTATAACCTCGCTGTGCGGCATACCGTGATATAATACAACGAACTATAGACTTATGTCAAGTTGTATTTTAAGTAAAATGTAATATTCCCGGAGGTGATTCTAATCTTATGAATCCTCATCACCGGTCATTCTATGTTTATATAGTTTTACATATTTCTTTTTTGCTGAATATGTTATATATTTCTTACCATTCTCTTTCACAAGCTTTGTTAACTTCTTTTGGCTTGCCTCATTATAGAAACCGTCATAACGTCCATCATATTCAAGCGTCTTCTTTAACCCTGTAACATTTATTTTCTTAATATTATTCCCGTAAGCATACATTATCCACAACTTTTTGTTGCCGCTAACTTTAAGACTCTTTAAGTTATTAAAACTGCAGTTTAAAATATTGAGTTTTTTATTCTTACTGATATTAAGTTTCTTTAATTTATTATGATCACATTCTAATCTGGATAGTTTTGTACAATACTTAAGATTAAGTGAAGTCAACTTATTGTTTGAACAATGTATAGTTATAAGTTTTTTAATCTTTCCAAGTTTAAGATTGGATATACTATTATTATCACAGGATAGTTCATCAAGTTTTTTATTGGATGAAACATCTATTGATTTAAGTTTATTACTATCACAATTAAGAATTGTAAGATTTGTACATCCCTTAACATTCAAACCGGTGAGTTTATTATCAGCACAATTAAGAGTTTTAAGACTTGTACATCCATTAACATTCAGACTGGTGATTTTATTACTAAAGCAAAGAGCTTCCTCAAGCGAACTACAGCCACTAAGATCGAGCTTTTTTATTTTATTTTCAGCTACATCGAGATACTCTATGTTTTTATTAACTTTTATTTCTGTAATCTCACCATAATCACCATTTATACTCTTAAGGTTTTCACAATTAGAAACATCAATGATTTTACCCTGACAATCACTGCACTCCAGTTTTTCAATCGGCACACCCGGTTCGATATAGAATTTATCAAAATGACAATATTCAATATTTATTTCCTTTAACGGAACATGAGAAGGTATTATAAAATCTTTATTTTCATAGGAAATCGCGCTATGTGCATCAATTTTTGTAAGTGATGTACATCCCGTAAAATTAAATTTACTAATACCATTATGAGTACAATCCAAAGTCTTTAATGAAGAAAGTCCACTAAGATTAAGCTCCTGCAAGCCAGAACTCGAGCAGTCAAATTCCTCCAAATCTTTAAAAGCCGTAAAATCAAGCTTTGCTATAGTTCCTTCTTCATAAGTTGTTGAACCGCCATTAAGATCAAGTTTCTTAAGATAAATAAGCTTATCAAGCCCTCTGGGATCAACAATTGTGTATCTACCAAAGACTTCAAAAGAAATTACCTTTTTATTCTCCTCGTCAGATAAATAGCCATCCTTATTAGTATCATATACTTCCAGATCCTCACGAATATAAGAACAGTCTATGTCCTTATCACTATTAAGATCAATATCCGCCGGCGTTGCATTTGAATTAAATTTAATTCCAAATGCAAGCACTCCAGCCATCAGACTTACAGCTAATACTTTTAAACCCTTCATTTTAATCATGATTAATCCCCTTTCTTCTATTTAACTGTAACCTTTACTTTTGCCATCACACCATCCTGCGCATAAGCATAGACATAAGCTGTTCCTCTTCCCACAGCCTTAATCTTGCCTTTTTTATTTACAGTTGCCACAGATGTATTTGATGATTCGTATTTAACCTTTCTGTGATTCTGTACCCTGAGTTTCTTGTTCTGCTTAACAAGTTTTGTCTTAATTCTAAATGTTTTTCTAAGTTTAAGATTTACTTTTTTCTTATTGATCTTTACCTTGGAGTGGTTTGTATACTTACCACCCTTTGTAGCTATATGAAGCGTCTTAGATGTGGAAACAACCTTTCCGTTCTTAACGGCTACAATTATATACTTATAATATGTTCCACTCATCAGTTTTCTTTCAATGAACCTATTGTTATACACAGTTGTGATCTTATCAAACTTTCTGGTTCTTCCACACTGATTTCCATATACAACATACTTGGCACCACTTATTTTTTTCCAGGTAAGGGTTATGGAGTTTCGGGTTCTCTTCTTCATTCTCGCCTGAAGAAGCCCAAATACAGATCCCTCCGGTCCTTCATCAGAAGGAGAATTAGTAATCGCTTTTTCAGCAAGAGTTTCTGAAGCTCCCGGCCCCACATCTGTTCCATCCACAGCCTTTTCTTCCACCACTTCTTCTTCATCATTTCCGGAAATACCCTTCGCCAGAATAGTAACTTCCTTTGTCTGAATCTCAAAGGCTTCATTATCAAACTTTTCAGTTATGTATATGCCTAAGCCATCTGTCATATCTCCGGCTTCTTTTACAACGGCAAATGTAGTCTTTACTGTTTCCTTTTCCTCATGATTAAGATTATTTAAACATACTCTGATTGCTGTAACTGTTGAATAATCATCTGACCAGATATATGAAACATCACTAAAATCATGAGCATTTTCATCTATCGGAATAATCACTGATTCTGATTTGATCTCTTTATTACAGGAATCATCATCAAAAAGCTTTTTACAAACAGTACATTTGAAATGCTCCAGACATCCGGTTTCTGAACAATTAGGTTCTCTTTGCTCTACTTTTTTAGGTTTATGGCCTGTCGCTTTTATAGTTGCATCCTCAATGTTGCATTTTGTATATTTATCTCCATCCTTCAGGAAATAAAGTTTACAGCCATCACACTGATAATATTCAACATTTCCGGCAGTTTCACAAGTAGGCTCCTTTGCTCTGATAACCCTATACTTATGAACATGTGTCAGATGAGGGATAGGCTGAATCTCAATATGAGACGGATCATTATTACAAATCCTCATTTCCTCTCCGTCTTCCGACTCAGTAGCAGGTTTTGTTTCTATCCATTCGCCCCAGTCATGGCCTTTAGCTTTGATCACTGTTCTACCTTCTGTAGTAGATACATTTCCTTCTTCATCCTCGAATAAAGCTTCACATCTTTTACATTTGTAATATTCAATATTACCGTTTTCTTCACATGTAGCTTCCTTTGCAGGAAAATGTATCATATCATGTCCAAGCTTAGGAATATCAACTTCCTTTATCTGAGTTTCAAAAACATCCTTTTTAAACTCAGCTGTATATATACCAATACCGGAATTAGTACATGTTGGAGAGTAGTTAATCTCCATATCATCCTTATTAATGGTTACCACTTCAGTTATGATACAGCTGTCTTCTGTATTGTTGTTACATTTCTTCTCTGCTGTACATACCAGATTATCACCATCTTCGGTCCATACATAGGTTGGTTCATTCCAGTCATGACCAAGAGCCTTGATCACGATATCCTTAGGGTCTATCTCGACAGTACCTTCTTCATCACTGTAGTACTTCTCACAACCGGAGCAATACCAGTATTCAACATTACCGTCATCGGAACATGTTACATCCTTTGCAGGTGTATGTGTCATCTCATGCTTTAATTTTGGAATAACAACTTCCTTTGTCTGGGTTTCAAATACTTCATTATTAAACTCAGCTGTATAAACACCAACTCCGTCATTTGTACAGGTTGCTTCGGTCTTAACAACCATATCATCTTTATCGATGGTTACTGTTTCAGTTATAGTACAGCCTTCTTCTGTATTATTGATACATTTCTTCTCTGCTGTACATATAAAATGCTCATTATCTTTAGACCAAACGTAAGTCGGATCATTCCAGTCATGGCCAAGAGCCTTGATTACAATATCCTTAGGGTCTATCTCGACTGTACCTGCTTCGTTAGTGTAGTACTTTTTACAACCGGAACAATACCAGTATTCAACATTACCATCTTCGGAACAGGTTACTGTCTTTGCAGGTGTATGTGACATCACATGCTCTAATTTAGGTATAACAACTTCCTTTGTCTGGGTTTCGAAAGCTTCATTAGTAAACTCGGCTGTATAAACACCAACTCCGTCATTTGTACAGGTAGCTTCAGTCTTAACAACCATGTCAACCTTAGCGATGGTAACTGTTTCGCTTATGTTACAGCTGTCTTCAGTATTATTGTTACATTTCTTCTCTGCTGTACATATAAACTGCTCATTATTTTCAGACCATACATAGGTTGTCTCATTCCAGTCATGGCCAAGAGCTTCGATCACAGCGTCCTTACGGTCAATCTCAGTATTACCCTCTGCATCTCTGTAATATTTTTCACAACCGGAGCAATACCAGCATTCAATATTACCGTCTTCGGTACATGTTGCAGCCTTTGCAGGTGTATGTTTCAAAACATGTTCTGTTTTAGGAATAACAACTTCCTTTGTCTGGGTCTCAAAAGCTTCATTATCAAACTCGGCTGTATAAACACCAAGTCCTTCACTTGTACAGGTTGCTTTAGTTTTAACCACCATATCAGCCTTATTGATGGTTACTGTTTCAGTTATAATACAACTGTCTTCAGTATTATTCTTACATTTTTTCTCTGCAGTACATATAAAATGTTCATTATCTTCAGACCATGCGTATGTAGGATCATTCCAGTCATGGCCAAGGGCCTCGATAACAATATCCTTAGAATCTATCTCGACGGTACCTTCTTCGTTACTGTAGTACTTTTTACAACCGGAGCAATACCAGTATTCAACATTACCGTCTTCAGTACAAGTCACAGTTTTTGCAGGTGTATGGGACATTACATGATCTAATTTAGGAAGAACAACTTCCTTTGTCTGAGTTTCAAATACATCATTAGTAAATTCAGCTGTGTAAACTCCTAAACCTTCATGATCACATGTAGGATCAGTTTCCACCTCC
>JAILMQ010000260.1 GCA_024692605.1 Eubacterium sp. | reverse complement strand
ACTGTAGACAAAGCCGGTTGCGAAACGAAGTTTTCGCAACCGATTTTTCTGTTTTGGACTATGTCGCAGCAAATCCGAACGAAAAAGAGTTAAATGGAGTGCCTATTATCCCCTTTCTTTGAAGCATTTTTGCAAGTTTCTTTAAATTTAGACAAGCGTAAGTAAGCCCGACTTTCATTTCCATTCGAGCTTTACCATACATTTGTGTATATCTAAAACCATGGTGTTCCTTGGCTGTTCCAAAAAGTCTTTCTATCGTTTCTTTTCGTTGCTTATATAATTCTTTCATCCCAAGGGTGTGCCTTATATCTTCGCATTCTTCCATATATTCTTCCCAGATATGTCTTGTCACCACCTTGATATGTTCTTTACTTTCGGTACACTGACTAAGATAAGGACATTTTTTACAGATATGTTTGCAACTTTTGTATTCTTTATAACCGTCTCTATTTGTTGTACTATATCTTAGTATCTGATTATTAGGACATATATAACAGTCATAATACTCATCATATACGTACTCATATTTTTTAAAGAAGCCTTCCTTTGTCATAGGGCTTTTATAAGGAAACAACGGTTTTATTCCTTTATCCATTAGAAGTTTTGCTATGGCTGGTGTTTTATATCCTGCATCTGCGATTATTGTCTTTGTTCCTATGTCTTCGATTTTATCAAATAAACCTTTGAATGTTCTACTGTCATGCTCATTTCCCGGACTAACTGTATAAGCTACAACCCATCCATTTTTATCACATGCAGTTTCAACAGAATAAGCAAATACCTGTTTATGTTCCCCTTTATGAAACCATCCACTATCTGGATCTGTTGTGCTTGTTTTTATTTCTTTGGTTCCTGATCCTCCGCCAGTATTAGAATCGTCATCATCTGAATCTTTCTCTTTTAAATCTTTCTTTCCATGAGCATTTCGATCCTCGTTTATTTCCTTCTTTAGCAATTCCTCATAGAAAAGTGCCTCCTCCTGAGCTATGCGCTTTCGCATCTTCTTGTTATTAGCTCTAGCTTTAACATGAGTAGCGTCTACAAATATCTCTGTCGGATCTACAAATTTCCACTTGTAACAATCTTCAAGAATCTTTGAAAAGATCTGTTCGAATAAATCTGTATCTTTAAATCGTCGGGTATAGTTCTTGCCAAATGTAGAAAAATGTGGAACCGGATCATACATTTCAAGGCCAAGAAACCAACGATAAGCCACATTTACCTCTATATCTTTTATAGTCTGTCTCATGCTTTTGATACCATACAGATACTGAATAAATGGAATCTTGATGAGAACGACTGGATCTATACTGGGACGACCATTATCAGAACAATACTTTTCCTCGACCAAATCATAAATAAAAGACCAGTCTATAGCCCTATCTATAAGGCGCAAGAGATGGTCTTGTGGTACTAAGTCATCCATACAGAACATTTGAATCTGCTCTCTTTTTTTATCAGTATTCTGTGTCATCATAGGCGGCTAACCTCCTTGAAATGATACCATAATTATACCATAAAAAGGCCGATAAAGCCAGTAAATATAAGGGCTTTAAGCCTTTTGACATAGAAAAATCAGGGGCGATGCCCCTGACTTTGTCTACAGTCTGAAAGATGAGGCGAAAGCCTCATCTTTTATTTAAATATATTATCATTCCGGGACCAAGGTTTTCCGTCGGTCTTGGAATAAATCCATGTTTCTTATAGAAATCTTCTCGACCTTTGGCACACATAAGTGCCAGCATCATTTCCTCACCATCCGCCGAAAGGGACTCGACATATCGCTTCAACTGTTTTATAAGCATTGAACCTACACCTCTTCCATGATATTCAGGAAGAACTATGAGATCCTGTATATAACAGATTACAGCACCATCTCCAACTATTCGTCCCATACCGATAAGCTTCCTGGAGCCTCCCGGCTGATCCAGTGTATCATCATATGCAGATATACAATAAATACAGTTTTCTAGTGCAAGCTCAGCCTGACGTTCCGTCAGTTTTTTCCAGCCCACCGATTCTCTGAGACTGAGATATTCAGCAACAGATAAACGATCTTCACTAAATCTAATCATATTCTAACTGAAACCCCGCTATTCTTCAGGTATTTCTTTACTTCCAAAATCTCAAGCTCTTTAAAGTGAAACAGAGATGCTGCAAGCGCCGCATCAGCTTTACCATCTGTCAATGCTTCTTTAAAATGTTCCTTTGTACCTGCACCTCCTGATGCAATAACAGGAACATTTACAGCTTCAGATATCATTCTGGTAAGTTCTATATCGTAGCCGGCTTTTGTACCATCTGCATCCATACTTGTAAGAAGTATTTCGCCGGCACCAAGCTCAACCGCCTTTACAGCCCACTCAACAGCGTCAATATTCATATCAACACGTCCGCCGTTTTTATAAACTGTCCAGCCATCATTTACTGTCCATTCTTCATTGATCTTAATACTTTCTGAATAACTAAGGCTGGGATCAGCCGCTTTACCTACACGACGGCGTCTTGCATCTATAGCCAGAACAACACACTGACTTCCAAACTTATCAGCAGCCTCACTTATTAGATAAGGATTATCTATGGCAGCCGAATTAACAGATATTTTATCAGCGCCTTCCCTAAGTATAGCTCTGAAATCATCAATAGTTCTGATACCTCCACCGACTGTAAATGGAATAAATACAGTTTCGGCAACTCTTCTAACCATATCTGTTACTATTGATCGTCTGTCTGAAGAAGCTGTAATATCCAGAAATACCAGCTCATCTGCTCCGGCCTTATCATAAGCCTTACCACATTCAACAGGATCTCCGGCATCTATAAGATCAACAAAATTAATTCCTTTAACTACCCTTCCGTCCTTAACATCAAGACAAGGTATGATTCTTTTAGTATGCATCTATTTTCCCTCTTTAGTCATTGATATAAAATTACTGAGTATCTTAAGTCCTGTTTCTGAACTTTTTTCAGGATGGAACTGAGTAGCCATCACATTTCCCTTTTCAACCGCAACATCTATCTTTACATTATATGTAGTTCTAGCTGCCACCTCTTCATCATTATCAGCCTTAAGAAAATAGGAATGAACAAAATAAACATATGGGTTCTCACCTATATCTTTAAGAAGTCTGCTTTTAGGATTGATTTCTATATCATTCCAGCCAATCTGCGGAACTTTATAAAAATTACCCTTTGAATCTGTGGATGGTATTTTTACAATATGACCATCCAGAAGGCCAAGTCCTGTTACTCCCGGAGTTTCTTCACTATCCTTAAACAGAAGCTGAAGTCCTAGACATATTCCAAGAAATGGTTTACCTGTATCTACATAATCATAAATGATCTTATCAATACAGTCGGCCTTAAGCCTTTCCATAGCGTCACCGAAGGAACCGACTCCCGGAAGTATCACACCATCACTGGAAAGTATCACATCCTTATCATTTGTAATGACCGCATTCTCTCCAAGAAAATGTAATGCCTTCTCAACGCTTTTAATATTACCTGCATCATAATCAATAATTGATATCATAATTAAACCTCGTAATAAATTAATGAACAGTATTATACCACATCTACTTGCTTACGTTTAACTAAATCTGCAAAAAATCCATTTATATTCATTAACTCTTTATAATTACCGTCTTCAATTATCTTTCCCTGATCCATAACAAGAATTATGTCACAGTTCTTAATGGTTGATAGACGATGAGCAATTATACCTTTCTCTTTTTTACTTATCTCTTTATCACTTTTTTCCACAGTCATTTTAACCTGCTTTTTTTTCGTCACTCATAACTTCTCCATTATATCACTTATTATATTTATGTGAACCTCCCATCACTAAAGTGACGGGCTTCTAGGAGAAATAAATCTTCGTTTAAGAAGTTTGGTATTTAAGTTTCCACCTACTACTAGGCAACCCTTATTCTTACGGGCGTGTCCACTTCGCCCCTACTGTATAGGACTGATAAGTCCACAACGCTACTTTTACGTAGTATGTTTAATGCACCGTTTATGTCGGCATTGAATGTATATCCGTCAGATGTCCTGTAAAGACCTCTGTATATACGTTTGCCACTAAAAGTATATGTTTTGGGATTGTCATTATTGTATTCAGGGATAACATCTTTATCCCAGAAGGAAGCTTTTGATGTATAGGATTCTTCCTGTTTTACAAATTCTATGTCATTAAGCTCACAGAGGTATTCAAGTTTTTCACGTAACCTGCCGTATGGGATGTTAACAAAGGTCTGGTTGTTGGACTTCCCAATATCAGAAGAACGCTGAAATGTTTCGTTATAACCAACGACAAGAACACCTATATCGTTATTGATACAATAATCAATGATCTTACGTGCAGCCTTATTCATGTAATCATTTACTTTATTGTTACGATCTCTGGCTATAGCCTTTTGACGGCTTGTAGGTCTTTTACCGGAATGCTGTTTGTCTTTTATAGACTGAAGACGAGCGTTCTCTTTGTTGAACCATTGGTTAATGGATTTGAGCCTGCGTCCATCTATAATGAAGCTTCTTCCATTAGAAGATACTGCTGTTACGAGATTATTTATTCCAAGATCAAGAGCCAGTACATTGTTTTTATTAAGATTCCTTTGAATACATTCGGCTTCGTAAATATACTGAACTTCAAAGAACCTGGCATCTGCTTTTGGAATGATACGTATTTCTTTGATCTTCTTATCGACAAGTATGGGTGGTATAGTTATTTCAACAGGTTTATGAGTTTTCCTAAAACTCTGTGAGAATGGCAGAATGAGCTTATTGCCATTAAGTCTTACAAAACCTATAACCAGTGTGGAATGACCGTCTTTAGGTAAATAACGAGGTAGTTTACAGTCTTTAAAAGAATATTTACCTTTTTTAGCAAGCTTAAGCAGTCCAAAGAATGACTTAAAACTGCCATCTACTTCTTTAAGTATCTGCTGTGACATATTTGAATTAAGAGATTTGTAATTTGGACTGTTCTTTAACAGGACATAATTTTTCTCATATCTCAGATATTCTCCCTCAGTAAAATAATACTGACGGATGTTGTAAATAGCTTCATTGGTCAGATTCTTTGCGGTATGACAGAGTTCTTTAATGGTGTGGTAATCATCTTTTGATAGATGCTTAAGCTGCTGTTTGACTGTAAGATACATACATTTTAATCCTTTCTGAAGACTTGGAACGGGATATTCCTGTATGTATTATTATACCATATTTTTTTACGAAATATTATAATAATTAGTAAAATATATGTGCAAAAAAGGACTGTATCTCATGACTAAAGTCACGAGTGTTAGTCCTAAGATTATAAAATAAAGCCTGACAAATAAATGCCAGACTCTATTTTAACGTTAAAACTTTATATAAATTAATTAGAAATCATTCTGTGTGTTGATGATTGGGAAAGAACCGGACTCATCACCATTGAATACATAATAAACCCTGTCATCTTCAGGCTTTATATAGATTTCAATATTCTTAAGATCTGCAGCTTTTTTGCCACTATCTTTCCAAATCTTCTTTGCTTCAGCGATTACATCAGCTTCATTAATCTGCTCGCCATAGAACTCAACGTAAATATTTGTCTTCAAATCTTCAATCCTCCTTGCATAATTTTGTTACAAAAATTATATTTTTAATATATTTAAATAATAATTCTATATTTAAAAATTGTCAATAATAAAGATTATAAAAAAACTTATACATTGGAACCGGAATTATCCAATTCAAAATAAAATACTACACCATTATCTTTGTTATATACACCAAAATCCTGACCATGAGCTCTCATTATAGCGGCAACAATGGAAAGGCCTATTCCTGAGCCACCGTATTCTCTTGTTCTGGCGGAATCCACTTTATAGAATTTTATAAATAGTTTTTCAAGATCTTCATCAGATATAGGATTTCCGTCATTATAAACATTAACCCTTAATGTATTTTCTTTCTTCTCATACCAGACTTTGATGATACCATCTTCTTTAACATAATGAATTGCATTAGACAGGTAATTAGTAATAACCTCTTCTGTCATGAATATATCTGCCCATACAAATTCACTTTTTTCATCAAATATAATATCAACCTTTCTATCCTGAAGAAGTATAGAAGAATTATTGATGGTTTCTCTGATAAGCTTGGTCACATCAAAATGTTCTATTGTTATATCATCACCTGTTTCCAGCTGATTAAGATCTATAAGCTTCATAACAAGTGCATTCATCTTGGAAGCCTCATCTGATATTACATCACAGTAATAATCCATAGATTCCTTATCATCTGCAATACCGGATTTAAGTCCTTCGGCATAGCCCTGAATAATTGCCAGCGGAGTTTTTAATTCATGGGATACATGGGATAAGAATTCAGAACGCATCTCCTCTATATGCTCTTTTTCTCTGATATCATTCTGTAGCTTTATATTACTGTTCTTAAGTTCAGAGACTGTATTCTCAAGCTTCTGAGACATGTTATTCATACTCTCACCCAGAACACCGATTTCATCCTGGGTAGTTACATTTACCTTTACACTGAAGTCCAGATTAGACATTCTTCTGGCAACCCTGGACATCTCAATAATAGGTCTGGAGAACATATTAGAAATAAAGAGAACAATAAGCAGTTCTATAATAATAAGGAGAAATGAAATACTTGTAAAAAGTCTAATGGTAAATATGGTGTTACTGTCCACTGTCTCGATCGGAGTTCTGAGAACTATGATAAAATCATTATCCAGATAACCCACCAGATCATAGTAGCTTCCACCTTTTCTTCCGAGATCAGAATCAAATGTAACAGTATTTCTTACAATCTTATACCTTTGTTCAGCATCATGAAGAGATTCAATATCATAATTCTTAACTATTGACTGAATTGTGAGAGCTGTCTTGTCATTAAGCTTAACAGATGTATAAACCTTAAAATCCCTTGGATCTATAACATAGATAGAGGCCCCTGTCTGGTTTTCAACATAACCATAGAGGCTGACGATTTCATCATTATTTATAGCTTCAAGTCTGTCTACATCAGAAAAAAAGTCATTACAAGATTTATATGTTTCCACAAGAAGGCTCTTGGTATGAGAAACATAGTATTTTGCAATAAAATGATTACTTATAGACCACGAAATAAGAATCGTGAGTAATGTTGAAAAAAATACAATTACCGCTATTTTTAATCTGATGGAATTCTTTATTCTAAGCATAATAAATCCTTATTATATAAGTTAATTCATTCCGAATTATTCTTTAACTTCAAACTTATATCCGACAGCCCATATAGTAGTAATATATTTTCCTTTATCACCCAGCTTTGCTCTGAGCTTTTTAACATGAGTATCAATTGTTCTTGCGTCGCCGTAATAATCATAGTTCCATACACGGTTAAGAATATTCTCTCTGGTAAGAGCTCTGCCCTGATTAGCAATAAAATACTCCAGAAGCTCAAACTCCTTGAAGGAAAGCTCAATAAACTTACCGTCAACAGTAACTGTATGGGCTGCGTTATCTATTACAATACCGCCAGCTTCAACAATACTGCTGGTTTCCGTACTATTGGTTCTACGAAGAACCGCCTCTACTCTGGCCACAAGAATTTTAGGATTGAATGGTTTTGTAATATATTCATCTACTCCCACATCAAAGCCTCTGAGTTCATCCTTTTCCTCAGATCTGGCTGTAAGCATGATGATAGGAACATCAGATATCTTTCTGATTTCTTCAGATGTTTCATAGCCGTTCATTTTGGGCATCATTACATCCATGATAATCAGTTTAATATCATTTTCATTGGTAAATGTAGTAAATGCTTCCTCCCCATTGGAAGCCTCAATTACAATATAACCATTCTTAACAAGAAAGTCTCTAATAAGCTTTCTCATTCTTTCTTCATCATCAACAACTAAAATTTTAACATCGTTCATGACTTAACCCTCCCAAAAAGACGAGCATAAAGCCCGTCTAATTTTCTTACTCTGCATCTGTTGAAGATGCATTTGAACTTGTGTCACCAAAAGAATCAGATGTATATTCACCGGAAACATTTATATTATATGAAGCACAAAGTCTCTTTAATTCATCCTCATACATAGACATATATGTTTTTGAGTCGCTGATAGCCTGCTGAGCTTCTGATAACTTTCCACTATCAAAACCTTCAATGGCATCAACAACACACTGTATAGCCTGTCTCTGAGAATTTGATGATTTAACAAATAAATCTTTAAGATTCTGTACTTCCGGATTTTCATAATTAAGTGCGTTTAATTTATCCAGATAAGCGTCATAGGATACAAGAGCATTATTCTTTAACTGATCCTTCCAGGTCTCAGAATCAATATCAGCTCCCTCTTTAAAGAATTCGTTATATATTGATACAGCGTCATCTCTTTCAGTAGAAATAGATGGCAGATCATCATTTATCATCTTAACGATTTCTTCCTGAACACTAGGTCCTTCGTCCTTTACTTCATCTTCCTTCTTTCCACAACCAAAAGCAGCAAGTGCAAGTAAAAACATCATAGATAAAGCAACTAATTTTTTCATAAAGTCCCACCTCAAAATATATTTGCTTGTTTAACCAAACACAAATATTATATCGTAATTATGCTGTTAATGCAAACCTTGGGATATGTATTTCTCATAAAGGTCAGGTCTTCTTTCCTTAGTTCTCTTAAGGGACTCTTCCAGTCTCCATTTTTCTATTATTTTATGATTTCCTGATAAAAGTACATCCGGCACCTTAAGTCCTTCGTATTCAGCCGGACGGGTGTATTGTGGATACTCCAGAAGGCCATCATAAAATGTTTCATATACTGCACTGTCATCGCTTCCCAAAACTCCGTGAATAAGTCTGGATATTGCATCGATCATTACTATTGCAGGCAGCTCACCACCTGTTAATACATAATCCCCCAAAGAAACATGTACGGGATTAATAAGCTCAATAGCCCTTTCATCTATGCCTTCATAATGACCACATAAAAATACAATATTTTCATTATGCGAAAGAGCCTTTGCCATGGTCTGGTCAAATGTTCTTCCCTGGGGTGACATATACAGAACTCTGGTTTTTGACTTATCCAGCTGTTTCATAATATCCTGATAACATAGCCACACAGGTTCAGCCTGAATAAGCATTCCCGAACCACCACCATAGATATAATCATCCACATGCTTGTATCTATTCTGGGCATAATCACGGATATTAACAGTATTTAGTTTAATAATTCCTTTTTCTATTGCCCTGCCGGTTATACTGCTATTTAGAGTAGACTCAACCATTTCAGGAAACAGCGTCATTACATGATAATTCATAAAATAATTACATTCCTTTTATTAAATGCACATCAACTGTATTATCTTCAAAATTTACACCAAGTACAAATTCTTCCAGATCAGGAATATATTTAGTACTTCCATCCGGACATTTGACCACAAGGATAGTCTGGTCAGCAGCGTTATCAAAATAGTCTTCAATAACACCTATTTTACTGCCCTCTGATACAACATCAAAACCAATTATATCAGCAAGATAGAATTCTCCCTCTTCCAGAGGAATGGCATGTTCTCTATCCACATAAAGTTCAACACCCTTGTACTTTTCTATAGAATCAATATCATCTATACCTTCAAACTTAAGTACAGGCATGTTTTTTTTGAATTTACAGCCTGTTACCTTAACGGGCTGCATTTCATTTTTAATCTTGAAAAAACATTCTTCAAGAGTTCTGAATCTCTCCAGATCATCGCTTGTAGGATAAATGCTTATTTCACCCTTTACTCCATGTGTAGAAGTCAGAACGCCAATTCTTAAATAATCTTCCATAAAAATCCTCTACCGTTTTAAAGCAATAAGCCGTGAATCATCACGGCTTATTAATTATCTAATATCTACTACAACCTTTTTGTCGCCCTTTGAAGCAGCAGCCTTAACAACCGTTCTGATTGCTTTAGCGATACGGCCGCCTTTTCCTATTACTTTGCCCATATCATCAGGCGCAACAGTAAGCTCAAGATTAATTGTATCATCATCTGTAGTTTCATTAACTACAACTGAGTCAGGGTTATCGACAAGTGATTTTGCAATAAGTTCGACTAATTCTTTCATCGCCTTACCCCCAAATTATTATTTCTCAATACCAGCCTGCTTAAGTAATTTAGCAACTGTCTCAGTTGGCTGAGCACCATTTCCGAGCCACTTCTTTGCAGCCTCTTCATCTACCTTGAAGAATGAAGGGTTCTGATTTGGATCGTAAGAACCGATTTCATCAATAACCGCACCATCTCTAGGTGATCTTGAATCAGCAACTACTACTCTGTAGATAGGATGCTTCTTGTAACCAAGTCTTCTTAATCTGATTTTAACTGCCATTTTTGTTTTCCTCCATAAAATGAAAAATAATTATTTTTATTTAAAAGCCGAAGGGCATTGTAAATTTGCCTCTTCTTCTTTTTTTACTACCTTTACCGCCCATCATATTAGATATCTGCTTCATCAT
Source organism: Eubacterium sp. (assembly GCA_024692605.1). Taxonomy (GTDB): domain Bacteria; phylum Bacillota; class Clostridia; order Lachnospirales; family Lachnospiraceae; genus Eubacterium_Q. The sequence goes on along the minus strand of JAILMQ010000260.1, from coordinate 3,597 downwards.
CTTTCTGGACTGTTCAAACTGTTTCATAAAACGATTTATATCAGCTATATCAAGACCGCAGCCCTTGGCAATTCTCTGTTTACGACTAACATTGATTATGTCAGGGTTTGCTCTTTCCTCTGCCGTCATTGAGTAAATAATAGCTCTTGGCTTTTTCATGGCATCAGGATCCAGATCCACATTTCCAACCTTCTGGCTCATACCCGGGATCATACCCATGATGTCATTTATATCGCCCATTTTTTCAACCTGTTCAAGCTGTGCAAGGAAATCATTAAAATCAAATGTAGCCTTGCGCATCTTTTCTTCCATTGCTGCAGCCTGTTCTTCATCAATAGCTGCCTGGGCTTTTTCAATAAGTGTTTCAACGTCACCCATTCCAAGGATACGGCTTGCCATTCTGTCCGGATAAAATGGTTCCAGATCAGTAAGCTTCTCGCCCATGCCGACATACATGATTGGCTTTCCGGTAACAGTTCTGATGGAAAGTGCAGCACCACCTCTTGTATCACCATCAAGCTTTGTCAGTACAACGCCGTCAATTCCTATTTCATCGTTAAATGTTTTTGCTACATTTACTGCATCCTGACCTGTCATGGAGTCTACAGTAAGTAATGTATAGGTAACATCAACACTTTCTTTAACTTCTTTAAGCTCTGCCATCATCTCTTCATCTATATGAAGACGACCGGCTGTATCAATAAAAACAAGATTGATATTATTCTTATCTGCATACTTAAGAGCTTCATTAACTATTTCAACAGGCTTATGGTCTGTACCCATCTCAAATACAGGAACACCAACCTTTTCACCATTTATCTTTAACTGATCGATTGCGGCAGGTCTGTAAATATCACAAGCCACAAGAAGAGGTTTCTTACCCTTATTCTTAAACTGTCCCGCCAGCTTTGCAACAGATGTTGTTTTACCGGCACCCTGAAGACCACACATCATGATGATAGTCTTTTCATTACTTGGAAGGAGCTTTAGTTCAACTATCTCCTGTCCCATAAGTGTAACAAGTTCATCTCGGACGATCTTAATAACCATCTGTCCGGGATTGAGGCCCTTCATAACATCTTCACCGATGGCCTTTTCAGTAACGGAGTTGACAAAACTCTTAACTACCTTAAAATTAACATCAGCCTCAAGAAGAGCTCTCTTGACCTCTTTCATGGCCTCTTTTACATCGCTTTCATCCAAACGACCTTTGCTCTTAAGTTTTTTGAAGACGCCCTGCATCTTATCACTTAAGCTATCAAATGCCATATAAACACCACCCAAATTCTATAAATTATCGAATATTTCCTTTGACTTTGAATCAATATCATTAAGCAGACCGGATATATTCTTCTTTTCTTTTGTTTCCAGATCTATCTTATCAAGAACAAGACGAAGTTCTTCCACATCCTTAGTAAGCCCTTCCATCTTATCCCTGGCATCCAGAAATCTCTTTACAAGACCAAGTCTTGATTCATAGTTTTCCAGCTTGTTATTGATCCTTTTAACAAGATCAAAGGCAGCCTGACGTGATATATCAAACTCCTCAGCAAGTTCAGAATATGACATATCATCAAATATAGCAGCTGAAAATACCTGTTTCTGGTGCTCATTAAGAAGCTCACCATAAAAATCATATAATAAAGATTTTCTAAGTCTTTCTTCCATAGTGCAAAGCATTTCTCCTTTACAACGTGTATAATATTACCAATCTTTTTTATATCTGTCAAGTATTTTATTTTGACACCTATCTTCTTATTTAGACACATTTCCTTTAGTTCTGTTATATCCGGTTTCGTTAGCCCTGTATTTAAGGATATATTTTCTCTCCAGATCATTAAGATTCTTCTCTTTGCTTTTCTTCAATGTAACAAACCGTACTGTAAACCTGTCCCCCTGAACATAATCAGCATAAACCCTTCCATTGCCTTTGCCTGTAAAATGGCTGTTAACACGGCTGATTATTTTATAAGCCTGTCCCACATAATACATCTGCTTGGTATGGTTATGCAGTATATAAACTCCGGGAACATTACATTTTTCCGAAGCAAGTTTTCTTCCCTTTTTCTTATTTCGAAGTTCCAAAAACTCATCTATCGGTATATTTTCAGACTTTTTAACTATCCTCCTAAGGGATCTGGGTCTGAAAATACGAATGATATAGAGAGATGCTATCAGAAACAGAATTATTGTCACAATAACAAAACGCTGCTGAAAATCATTCAGATTTTCAAGACCGGAAAAATACTTATTTATTCCGTTTTCCAATATAATTGGTAACATGAGCTCTGCTTCTGTCTCCATAGTCTATCTTTTTTTTTCGTTTCCTTTTAACTTTGACGCCTTTTTTAGTCTTTACAAACCTTTTATTTTCCGTTGTCGAACCAGCAATCATATCATATACAGTATAATCTCTCTCAAATAACTGCTCTGTTATATCCGCTTTGACTGTTGGTTCTCCACAAGTTTCAATAAGTCTCTTATAAATATCTTTTCTTTTGTAATTAGAAAGTTTTGGGAGTCCCTCTTTAAGCTGAATATTAAGCAGCTCTTTTCTCCATAATATTTCCAGCTGATTATTTATCTTAACATGAGGATTAACACCCGCATCACGGTCCACTATTACATTTTCAGGAGTTACTACTATTATCCCCCAGTAATCCGGAACGTGCTTTTCAACCTGAATATGGGACTGCCCTACCGCCACATAACACAGATCACAGAAGCTTTCATAATCCTTAATCTGGCTGCTCAGCCTTGTATAAGTATCGTTGTCGGATTTGATTTCAAGACCGATTATACAGCTGTCTGTTATTGCCAGAACATCTGCTCTGGAACCATGTATAACCTTTTCCTCAAAGATCCTGACCTTCCCATATCTTTCATCCAAATAATCAAAAAGAGGTTCTCTTATATCCTTATCTAACATATTAAATCCTTTAAAATAGGGAGTCCGATTAAGACTCCCTTTAAAAATTTATATTTCAACGTCATTTATAAAATAATGTCCGCCACATTTATATACCACCAGCATAATCCTGTAGGACGACTCCTCATCAACCCTGACATTTACATAGTAAGAATCTGTTACAAAAGGTGAAAGGATAGGATTAAGTAAGAATAAATCAGCTGAATCACGCATTGCCTGATTCCAGCCTACCGACTTACTTTCTACTACAGTCATCTTATAGTCTTTTCCTGTATATTCATTTAAATGCTGTTTTATATATTCCTTTTCTTCTCTGGTTCTCTGACATCCGGGAATCAATGAAAGATAAAGAGTTTCATCTCCATGATTTATGGCATACTGATATTCAGTAACAAGTGATTCTATGGAATAAGAACCACCAGTAGGAAAAAGCTTTATACAATATACAATCAGAAAAAATATATCAATCGCTATAAGAATACTTGCTAATACTAAAATAACTGGACTTACCTTTTTGCTGCTTTTCATAGCAGTCACCTCATTATTCAACAATATAAGGCTTGATGGTCTCCATTATTTTATCTTCATCCTGCTCAGCATAGATATTAAGCTGAATCGGATTAGAAAGATCAAGACTGAAAATTCCCATAATTGACTTTGCATCAATA
>JAILMQ010000152.1 GCA_024692605.1 Eubacterium sp. | reverse complement strand
CTCAATAACCTTCTGATCCTTTGTAGGCTCAATGATAACAAGATCAGGATATGTCTTCTCCAGCTTATTCATTGAGCCTACAAAGGATCAGAAGGTTATTGAGAATAAGTTCTTCAGACTTCTTGTTCCTAGAAACAGTGTTGCTACCATTGATGATGATGGTGGTACCATCAAGATCGCTGATTCAGTTATTGAGTTTGCTGTTGCTGAGCTTCCTATAAAGGTCGACAATGAAGAGGATTATCTGAAGATCTACAAGCTTATTCTTTCAGAATATCTTCCTGATGATAATTCGGATATCATCATTGCTAATTCAAGAATGATCGGTTCAGGTATGAGAGAATCTAAGGATAACGTTCATTCCTTCAGTATTCTTCTTATCAGTACAAAGAACCAGTATCTCTTCAAGCTTAGCTCAAGAGACAGAAGACAGATGATCTCATTTAAGGATGAGGTTACACAGATTGCCAAGTCACTTGTTGAAACCGGTGAGATCTATGTATCTGAAGACGGCAGCAGAAAGAATATTGGTCTTGCAGCTATGCTTCATGCAAACGAAGGCGGATTCCTTTCAATCGGTAAGTCAGAATAAGTATTTGAATCTGAATATAATTAAATATCTCGGGGTGAGGTGAGATTCCTCAACCGGCGGTGATATCAAGATGATTAGCCCGCGAGCCTTGTAAAAAGGTTGATTCTGTGTGATTCAGAAGCCGACAGTAAAGTCTGGATGAAAGAGATGTATATGTTTTTTGACATGTGTATGCCCCGGATTGCATCCGGGGCATTAAATTTTTTAAATATTTAAATATTTCCGCGGTAAGCTTGTGTCTCGCGAATATTTATTTTCAATAAAAAAATATTATTGCCGAGCAAACTGGCAAATACTTTTCGAGACCGTTTCGGGTCTCGGCGCTTAGCGAGTCACGAGTACATAGTACGAAGTGAGAGCTTAGCGAGCGAAGCGGCCGCTAGGGGTGGCCCGAAATCGAGCGGAAGCGATGTCGAGAAAGCATTGTGACAGGTGCGAGACATTTGAATGTAAATTAACTAATATTATAGATTTGGAGAATATGTTATGTCGTACAACAAAGAATATATGCAGCGTGCAATCGAACTGGCTATGAAAGGTGAGGGAGCAGTTAATCCTAATCCTCTTGTTGGCGCAGTTATTGTTAAAGATGATAAGATTCTCGGTGAGGGTTATCATACAAAGTATGGAGAACTTCATGCTGAAAGGGAAGCTCTTGCTGATGCAGAGTCTAAAGGGCTCAGTGTTAATGGTGCTGAAATGTATGTAACTCTTGAACCCTGTTCTCATACAGGAAAGCAGCCTCCATGTACAGAAGCTATTATTGAAGCCGGCATTAAAAGAGTTTATGTTGGGTCTAATGATCCTAATCCTCTGGTTTCCGGTAATGGAATATGGCAGCTTCGTATGGCAGGAGTTGAAGTTGTTACCAATTGCATGAAGGAAGAGTGTGACAAGCTTAATAATGTTTTCTTTCACTATATTACAGGTAAAATCCCATATGTAGTTTATAAGTATGCTATGACACTTGATGGAAAAACCAGTACTGTAGCAAGAAATGGTGTCCGGATATCGAACGACAGATCAAGAGAAAAGGTTCAGACTCTCAGAAATAAATATATGGCTATTATGGTTGGTATAGAAACGGTTCTAAGTGATGATCCCAGTCTTGCCTGCCATATGGAAGGTGGCAGAAATCCTATAAGAATAATCTGTGACAGTAATGTACGTATTCCGCTGGATTCCCAGATAGTTAAAACTGCCGGTGATATTAAGACATATATTGTTGCACTTGCTGAAAATGAAAAGAACAACAGACATAAGATCAGACAGCTTAAGGAATATGGTATTGGCACCCTTCTTATTACTTCTGATGAATCCGGTATGCCGGATCTAAGTAAGCTTATGATCCAGCTTGGAAAGATGAAGATAGATTCTGTATTACTTGAGGGAGGCGGAAGTCTTGCCTGGAGTATGCTGGCTGCAGGATATGTGGATGAAGTAAATGCGTTTATTGCCCCTACAATGTTTGGTGGAACTACTGCACCTACTGCAGTTGGAGGTCCCGGAATAGAAGACACAGAATATGCGGCACATTTTACACTGAAGGATGTGGAGAATCTGGATGGTGATATATTTGCTACCTATGTAAGAGCAGGGGATGTTGAATAATGTTTACAGGTATTATTGAAGAAACAGGAACAATTAAATCAATAAAAAAAGGAAGCAGATCCGCTTCTTTGAGCATATCAGCCAAAAATATTATGGATGATGTTAAGGTTGGAGACAGTATAGCGGTAAATGGCGTCTGCCTTACTGCTACATCGGTTTCTACAAGCGGATTTACTGCAGATGTTATGGCGGAAACTCTGAGACGTTCGTCCCTTGGGGCATTAAACCCCGGGGATAAGGTTAATCTTGAACGGGCAATGCTCATGAACGGAAGATTCGGTGGTCATATTGTTTCCGGTCATATTGATGGAACCGGTGAGATATCTTCCTTTGAAAAAGAGGATAATGCGGTCTGGGTTACCATTTCAACTGATAAAACGATTTTGAAATACATAATTCAGAAGGGTTCTATTGCTATTGATGGAATAAGTCTGACGGTGGCCTATGTGGATGATAAGGTCTTTAAAGTATCTATTATTCCTCATACAGCCCAGGAGACCACATTATTATCAAAAAAGAAGGGTGATATTGTAAACCTGGAAAATGATATAGTAGGTAAATATATTGATAAGCTTCTTGGATTTAAATATGATTCTGATATAGATAATAATAAAAATTCATCAGGTCTTACCATGGACAGTCTGATGGAAAATGGATTTATATAAAATGGAGAAAAGTATGGAATACACATTAAATACTATCGAAGAGATATTAGAGGATATCAAGGCGGGAAAACCTGTTGTTATCATGGATGATGAAAACAGAGAGAATGAAGGCGATATAATATTTGCTGCCGAACACGCGACAACTGAGAATGTGAATTTTATGGCTAAATATGCCAGAGGACTTATATGTATGCCTATGGATGAAAGCTATAGCGATAAATTCAATCTTCCTCAGATGTGCATCGTTAATACTGATAATCATACAACTGCATTTTCAGTATCTGTGGATCATGTAAGCACAACCACAGGAATATCTTCAGTAGAAAGAGGAATAACTGCAAGAAAGTTTGCTGATGATAATTCTAAGCCCGAGGATTTCAGAAGACCGGGACACATGTTCCCACTTCAGGCCAAGAAGGGCGGGGTTATTGAAAGACCGGGACATACGGAGGCAACGGTAGATCTTTGTCGTCTGGCGGGATGTAAGCCTGTAGGCCTTTGCTGTGAGATAATGAATGATGACGGTACCATGGCAAGACTGGATGATCTGACTCGATTTTCAAAAGAACATGGTCTTAAGATATCTACTATAGCTAAGCTTGTTCAGTACAGAAAAGAACATGAGGTGTTCGTTGAAGAGGTAACCAGTGCCAAGCTTCCTACCCGTTATGGAGAGTTTATAATTCATGGATTTATAAATAAGCTTAATGGAGAGCATCATGTGGCTCTTACTATGGGAGATATTAATCCGGAGGATAAAATTCTGGTAAGAGTTCATTCTGAATGTCTTACGGGAGATGCCTTTGGTTCTGCCAAGTGCGACTGCGGCCAGCAGCTGGATGCTGCCATGAAGAAGATTGCAGAAGAGGGGCAGGGAATTCTTCTATATATGAGACAGGAAGGCAGAGGTATCGGTCTTATTAATAAGATAAGAGCTTATAATCTGCAGGATAACGGAAGGGATACCGTTGAAGCAAATGTGGAACTTGGTTTCCCGGCGGATGCCAGAGACTATACAATAGGTACCCAGATACTTGTGGCTCTGGGAGTCCGTAAGATGAGACTTCTTACAAACAATCCTGATAAAGTTTATGGTCTTAAAGGCTACAATCTTGATATTGTGGAAAGAGTTCCTATTGAGATTGAACCTTCGACATATGATATGTTTTATTTAAAAACCAAAAAAGAAAAAATGGGACATTTTTTAAATCTGTAATAATGGAGGAAACAAAAAATGAAAATTGAAGGAAATGTAGTAGCAGCTAAAGGTACCAAGGTTTGTATCATTGCATCAAGATTTAATGAATTTATCGTATCAAAGCTTGTATCCGGAGCTATTGATGGTCTTGTAAGACATGATGTTAAAGAGGATAATATTGATACTGTATGGGTACCGGGAGCTTTTGAAATACCAGTAATAGCAAAGAAGGCTGCAAAGTCAGGTAAGTACGATGCAGTAATCTGTCTTGGAGCTGTTATAAGAGGAGAGACAAGTCATTATGACTATGTTTGTGCTGAAGTAAGCAAGGGTATTGCTCAGGTAAGTCTTGAATGTGAGATGCCTGTAATGTTTGGTATTCTTACAACTGATACCATTGAACAGGCTGTTGTTAGAGCCGGTACAAAGGCCGGAAATAAGGGTTATGACTGTGCACTTGGTGCTATTGAGATGATCAATCTTCTTAAATCCTTTAAATAAATATCTTTAAATGCATAACTAAATATGTTATATTCTATATCTGTTATGTATTGAAAGGAGTCAGTATAAGTGGAATATTTTACTGATCAAAACAATTTAAATAAGTTGGACAATATATCACCTGATAATAAGAATTC
>JAILMQ010000245.1 GCA_024692605.1 Eubacterium sp. | reverse complement strand
CTTGTTAAATTCCATCAGAATCTCCGGGAAGCGGCTTATACAGAGTGACTCCGATACACCCAGCTTCAATACTCCCGCAGGGTTTTCTTCATCCGTCACATCAAGTCGTATCTCCCGCTCCAGCTGAAGCATTTTCTCAGCATATTCTATCAGCCTTTCCCCTGACGAGGTTAATGAAATGGTTTTTCCCAGACGTTCGAACAACACGCAGCCCAACTCATCCTCAAGCTGCTTGATCTGCGTTGTAACCGTGGACTGTGCATATCCCAGACTATCTGCAGCAGCAGAAAAGCTATTTAATTCCGTGATCTTTAAAAATGTACTTAGCTGTGTGATTGTCATTGTCTTCTCCATTCATTTTTATTGAATATTCTATTCGTTTATTTCAATTTTACCGATACATCTTTGGGTGTTATTATACGGTCACAATCAATCAATTGCAAGGAGGGTTTCTCATGAACGAACTATGTATGATCATTAAGGACACTGTAAAACCGAATTTTCTGAATATCCGCACTTCCCTACAGACCTACGACAGGGACGCGCTCTGCTGCGGAGCCCCTTGCTGGAGATGGGCATATCACGCGCTTCACTCAGCTGACAAATGGTTTATCAATCCATTTGTTTATGAGGAGCCTTCTTTTCACGAGGAGGGAATGGATAATCCCGATAATCCGACAAGTGTTGTTTTGTCGGACGAGGATCTCATATCTTACCTGGATCAAATAGAGAAGAAAACGATGGAATATCTTGATTCACTTACTGATGATATGTTGTATGAAAAGCCGGAAAAACGCATCTATACGCGCATGGAACTTGTGCTCCGCCAATACAGGCATCTGTCCTTTCATACCGGAATGCTGAACGGGCAGACAGCAGTTGCAACCGGTAAATTCCCGATGTGGGTCTCGGAAACGGATAAATATGTTGACGACGGCATCTTCTTTGGCCGCTACCGCAAGGGACAGGTTACGGCGAAATAAAAGGTTTGACAATCCCATTACGATATTATAATATATCGACCTAAGAAACGAAGTTTACTACCGTACTGTCTTATGACTCAAGCGGCGTGCTCGTTTCTTTTTTTATAAACGCTTACGGGCGAAAACCCATTACCTTTAGTTGATGGGATGAAGCCCGCTTCGCTTAAATAACTATCATATCTGTGAGTACGGAATTTCTTGCTGAAATTTTCGTACAGTTGCTTAATTTGGGCGTTTTCGCGCCCTCTGGCATATAAGAGAAGTCTATCTTGTTGCCTTCTATATCCATCAGGATAGCGTAGCCCGTGCTCATACGCCCTTTGATGAAGTATTCTTTACCGAAATACTTCACTTTGTCGAACTTCCGGAAGCCTTGTATCTTGCCCACAGTGACTGACTGCTCACTGCGAACACCTTTGGTCTTTTGACGATCGCCTTTGGCTATGTTCCGTTTTACAAATATGCTACCAGTAGCAAAGGTAAACAATTTACCGCCGCTTGCTATCACACAGGCATCTATATGATGGTCTTTCTCTATGCCCAGATTTAATCTGTTAGCCTTTGTCACCATACCGAAGGTCTCTATGGCATCCGGATAGATGCGGAGCAACTGTTTTCTTATGCTGTTCATCTGGGTAGCATATTTAAGCTGCCCTTTATGTTTACCTTTAAAGTCAGGTTTGATCTTACCTTCGTGTAGTGCCTTATGGCAGGTGTGGCAAAGCGTAACAAGGTTATCGGCTTCATCGCTGCCGCCCCGACTGCGGAAGATTATGTGGTGTACCTCCAGCTTGCTGTCTTTGTGCTTGCCCTTGCAGCACTGACATTTGTAGCCGTCACGGTTGAGAACCATTGCTTTTGTGTTCTCAAATCCGTAGTTAGTGCCTTTCTGATAGCCCCAGTGACGGACTTTTTCGTTTGCAAGAGCAGGGTTCTTTATCAAATGCGTGTCAAACTGCCCTGTTTCGATGACTGTTGTGGTTATAGGCAGTATGGACTTGATGAATTCGATCTCCCTGGTATGGCTTTGTATCTTACTTACCATAGTAGGAGAAAACCTATCTCCTCTGATACTGTTTTTGCGATTCAGGAAGCGTGGTTTGCGATACCTCGTCTTGCGGTTGCGCCTTGCCCTGCGATACTTGGCTCTTTGTGTCATCTTGTCTTTAATGTCGTTCCTTACGGTTACCTTTGACATATAGACAATGCTGCCGTTTTCAGAATATACCGCGTTACCATTTGTTCCGCTTCCGGTGTCCTGACCAAGGGTTAGACTTTGCGTATAGGTTGTGCTGTCATACAGCAGTTTGATTGTAAACGGACATCTCCTGACCACTTTAGCTCTGCCGCTTTTGAGCAGATGCTTGACTTTGCCGTGCCTGTTGGTGGGCATGAGAGGCTGTCCGTTTTGACCTATGACATATACCATACAGGCACTCCTTTCTTGGTAACTTAATACCATAATGCCGTAACTTTCATTACGGTTGTGCGTATCCTTATACTGTTACCATATAAGGAATCCGACCTCACCTCGACAATGTTGGAAAGGCTTGTCGTGCGTACCTCACGAGGCTTTGCTTACTCCGACCTGACTTAAAGATATGCGACAGAGCGATGGTCTGGTGCGTCAACCAAAGGTGTCGTGACCTACCCAACGTAGTAAGGGTTTCTCCTTACTTAGTCTGGTGAACCATTTGACGGAAGCCCTCTGCCTTTAGGCAGTGGGTAGTTCACTGTCACAATGTCATACAAATACATTTTCCCATCCGGGTCGGTAATAATGCTGACATTTTCAGTTGATTTCTCTTTTACGGCAATTATATTCTCAAATCTAATCTGATACACTAATAACCTCGGAATATATTCCGGCGGTGTTCTTCTTCCTGCCTCCCAATCTTCCAATGTGCGAACAGGGATGCCCGTAAGCTCTGAGAACTCTTTACGTGACATCCCTGTGCTTTCTCGTAATTCTTTTATTGTTTTTGCTGTATCCATATCATCACCTCGCATTGCGTGCTAATGGGTAAAGCATACCATAGTTTTATGCCATTCGCAATGCGTGGTTTTTGTATTAGTTTTCCTCGTCTTTGATTCTGTAATATTCTTCCGCATCGATACCTATCTGCACAAAATCCTACGCATTTCTGGTCCGTTCGATCAATACGATGGTTTCCACATGCTGTGTATTCGGGAACATGTCCACTGAACAACCCTTTACAGCTTCATATCCATTTGCTTTAAAGATTTCCAGATCTCTGGCAAGGGATGTAGGTTTACAACTTATATAAACCATATTCTTTACTCCATATGACAATATCTTCTGTAAGGCTTTTGGATTTACCCCATCACGTGGCGGGTCGAGTATTATAAGATCCGGTTTATCTTCTATATCATCAAGTTTAGCAAGAACATCTCCTGCTATAAACTCACAATTATCAAGCTTATTCAGTTTTGCATTTTCACGAGCTGCCACCACAGCTTCTTCAATAATTTCAATTCCATATACTTTTTCAGCAACTGAGGACATAAGCTGAGCTATGGTTCCTGTTCCACTGTAAAGATCGTATATTACTCCCGTCTTTGGTGCTGAAGTATTTGACTCTGTACTTTCATTTCCGGCATTAAGCGCTTCCAGAGAATACTCTCTTGCCTTGGAATATAGCACTTCACTTCCCTTTGTATTGGTCTGGAAGAAGGAAAAAGGTGATATCTTAAACTTAAGTCCCAGCACTTCCTCCATCAGATAGTCATCACCATAAAGAAGTGTAACTGAATCTGGTATTATGGCATCTGCAAGTGTATCGCATTCAGTATAAAGCACACCTGCTATTTTATTGAAATAAGATAAGGTTTCAAATTCACCGTTTCCTACATTGTCCTCGAAGCTGCCATTAACGCGCTGAAGTTTTCCTTTCTGGTCACGGACAATCTTCTTTCTGGTTTTTAATTTTTCATAGCCATGTGATGTATATGCATCGAGGCCTACGGGTTTTGGTTCTCCGATGGAAAGAAGACCGGCCACATACTGTGGAAGCTGAAGTTCATCCACAGTTTCACTTCGTTTCTCATTCCATGGAATGTTTCTTGTGTTCTCATCTATACTGTGATGAGTGGTTGTAACAAGATTGACAATTATCCTTCCATCTGTTTCCGACTGTCTGATCACAAGATTTCTGAGAACTCCTGTATGAGTTCTTTTGTTATAATGTGGAACTCCGAGCTTTCTATAAAACTTCTGAGTATATTTTAATATCTCATTCCAGGCAGGATTTACTATGGCACAGGAATCTATGCTGAGTATGTCATGGGATGAATACTGTCTGTGAAGCCCCAGTGTCAGAGGCCCATCCTTTTCCTCATCACCAAATGTAAACTCCATCTTATTTCTGTATCTGAATTGATTTGGAGAAGCGAGAATTCCTTCCCAGGTAAAGCCATTATCCTCCTCACCACTTTGTCCCATAACCGGAACAAGAATATCCTTTACCATCTGTTCCTTCAGCTTCAGCTGATTGGTGTAGGACATTGTCTGATAAGTACATCCGCCACAGCTATAGAAATGATTACACATAGGTTTCTTTGTTTCCAGTGGTGATTTTTTTACCACATCAAGAAGAATCCCCTCTGCCTTCCCCTCTTTTTTCTTTTTAATCCGGGCTCTTACTGTCTGACCGGGAAGGGCACCTTTTACCGTAACTTTTCTTTCTATCTTTCCACCTTCAACCTGTGGATTTTCTTCAATATGAATAAAGCTTCCTCTATTGGGGAAGCTATACTCATCTATTACACCCTGAACAATATCACCTTTTTTCATAACATCACTTTTATCCTTTATTATATAATAATCTATAAATACTTAAGCATCACTTCGTATTCATCACCATTAAACTCCATAATGATATAACTTTTTCTTGTACCTGCTCTTGGAAGTGAAATACTTCCGGGATTAAGGATTCTGACGCCACAGGCAGCACTGTCATAGCCCTCAAAATAATCATCAAAAGGAACATGTGTATGGCCGAACAAAGCTATGTCGCAGTCATTCTCCATGGCACTGTACATGAGATTTTCAACTCCGAATCCCACGCCCTGCTTATGACCGTGGGTACAGAAAAATCTGTGGTCATTCACCTCAAATACTGCTGCTGATTTAAGTCCGTCGTCAGAGCTTGTATTTTCCATTCTGTATCTGTCGCAATTACCCTGAATAAATACTGCAGGTATCGGAAGAGATTTTCTCTCAGTTTCTTCATGTGACGCATTCCATCTTTTTGCAGCATCATCCAGCCACTCCCGTACCAGTTCAGGGTCATCCTCTATATCCCCAAGATGAATCAGCATATCCGGCTTTTCTCTATCTATGGCCTGTTTTACATTTTTACTCTTACCATGTGAATCACTCACTATAAGAATCTTCTTTATCATAAATCCTCCGGATTAAATGTACTAATTCCGTGCAGCCAGATACTCAGCCATGGCTCTCAGAGCTTTGCCTCTGTGGCTGATGGCATTTTTCTCTTCAGGACTTATCTCTGCCGATGTTTTGCCATACTCAGGAAGATAGAATATAGGATCATAACCGAATCCATTTTCACCTGCTATCTTGTAACCGATCCTTCCTTCCATGGTCTTAACAAATGTCTTCTCTGTTCCATCCGGAAAAACCGCTGCCATAGCACAAACGAACCTTGCTGTTCTTTCCTCATCCGGAGTGCCTTCCAGTCTGTCGATTATATTCTGATTTTTGATATCGTATGATGTATCCTCTCCCATATATCTTGCAGAGTATATTCCCGGCTCCTTATTCAGAGCATCCACCTCAAGTCCGGAGTCATCAGCCAGAGCAAGATGACCACTGGCAGCACAGACTGCTCTTGCTTTGATAAGTGCATTCTCTTCAAATGTACTTCCATCCTCAACTATATCTATATCCACTCCTGCCTCTTTCATGGACAGGATTTCATAATCCATACCTGAGAGAATCTCCTTTATCTCTCTTAATTTATTCATGTTTCCTGTAGCAAAAACAAGCTTCTTCATAAGTTTCCTTTGTCTCCTTTTATTCTTATCTACTTATCATCTGTAAATGCCTTCAGACATACATTTGCCTGGGACTCTTCAGCGCTGTGCCATACTTCGCCGTACTTGCTTATATAACCCTCTCCATCCTTCAGATCAAGGTTCCGGGTTCTTGCCCCGGCATCACATTCAATGGCAATAGGCTTTTCGCTGCCCGGAGTTTTTATGCTGACTATAACTGCATACTTCTGCCCTTTCTTAAGCTCTATATCCTGCTTAAGATCAACTGTGTAATAACCCGAATATCTGGTTTCTCCCTTGCCTACCTCCTGCCTTCCGGAGTTAAGGGAATCCGAATCCTTGTAATCCGTTACCACGAACACCTTAAAACTTGTATCGTCACCGGTGGAATAAAAGGAAACTGCTTTTAACACTTCATCCTTTTTCGCGGTATACACATTTGCAAAATAAGCTGACTCATCACTAAAGCCCATCTGTCCAACCCAGCCCAGAAGATCCGTCTGGTAAATGTTATCATAGTTGTCATTTTCCACAAGGCGAGTGTAAACAATAGACTCAGAGCATATATTTACATCCTCATAGGACACGTAAAAATATCCTCTCTCACCGAAGCCGGTTCCCCAGCTGTTTTTACAGATAAATGCCCCATCATGTTTAGGCATGATTGAAAAATTCTTTCTGGGATAATGATCATTCCATCCCACGATCACAATATCGTGATTCGGTTTTTCCTTCCCATTGTAGTAATAACTGGAAGTGGAAGCATTATAGAAAGACGAAGAAGAACTACCGTATGGCATCTCAAGATAGATTGATGTTTCAACTCCTCCATACTTGAAGATTGCACTTTTTACTTTATTGTCATCACGTTCTTTTATTACTATTGCTTCTTCCAGATGTTTAACAGCTTTAAGATTCTTATCCGTCACACCGTCGCCGTATTTGTCATCCTCATCCAGAACAGGTCCCTGCCAGGATGCCAGATAAGCAATACTCATATTGTGCTCTCCACCCTCGCTTATATCTAGAGTGTAGCCATTATTCATTGACATATGGTCAACGGAATAGATATTCTCCTCCCCGGGAAGAGTAACGGTTTCCAGCGCGCCAAGAGAAGCAAATGCCCAGCAGGTTCCCAGCTTGCCCTGATCTCTTACCTGTGACACACGACCGTAATTCCTCATATCATACGCATCCGGAAGATAGTTTCCATTATCTGTATTGGTAAATGCAACCGAATCATCCTTAAAAGAAAAATCATAGCTATATCCCAGCTTCTTTATATCGTCATTGGCCGGGATAAATATCTCTCCATCGCAGAGTTCTATGTCGTCCTTCAGATATTCTATCTCAACACCTGCACGGTTAACCTTTACATTTCCGGACTTATAAACATTCACAGAGCAGCCCATGATATCTTCCATAAACTTCTCAGAAAGCAGAAGCTTCATGTCATCATCCACTGTCACCTTATAATCAAAGGCTCTGAGGCTCTTATTCTCCAGCGTGACTGTGATGCCATTTTCCTTCATAAACCGGGCCTTCTGTTTTTTCAGATTAACAACGCAGTCTGAAAACGTATCATTTTTTTCAGTTGTCCCCTTTCCGTCATCTGCCAGGAAGAAAACAGCCAAAACAACTATTCCCGCCAGCAGAAAAAGAAAAATAACCTTCTTCATTTATTACCTCTTTGGTGGTTTTGCTCCCATAAATTGATAATAATAAGACTTTATCATTCCATTATAAATCTTACGATTTTTATCTGCTTTTCTTCCAATATATTTTTCAGCTTCCTCGTAAGATGTAATGAGGAACATGGACCAGTTATCAAGAGCTCTGTACCTTTCGCCGATACATCTGTAAAGCTCCGGCAGAGTTTCCTTCTCTTCCAGTCTCTCACCATATGGTGGATTAGTGATGATAAATCCATAGGGCTTCGGACTGCTGAGGTCCTTAACCGGCTTAGCCTGGAAATGTATATAATCCGCAACTCCTGCCATATCTGCATTCTTCATGGCACATTTAACAATCTGGGAATCCAGGTCGTATCCTATGATCTTCATATCCACATCGCTCTTTTCAAGAGACCTTGCCTCATCATATGCTTCGTACCACATCTTCTTTCCTATCAGTTTTTCCCATGTACAGGAGGTGAAATCCCTGTTGACTCCCGGAGCGATATTAGCACCGATAAGTGCAGCCTCTATAGGAAATGTACCACTACCGCAAAAAGGATCAATAAGAAGCCTGTCCTCGCGCCACGGAGTCAGCATAATAAGAGCTGCTGCAAGGGTTTCCGAAATCGGAGCCTTACCCACCAGCTGTCGATAGCCTCTTTTATGAAGAGAGATACCTGTGGTATCAAGTCCCACACTCACTTCATCCTTCTTTATGAAAATTCTCACCGGATATTCATCACCATCTTCTGCAAAATGATTTACGTGATAGGTGGCAGCCATGCTTTCAACCATAGCCTTCTTGGCAATGGACTGAATACTTGTCTGGCTGAAGAGTTTTGACTTATTGGTAGTCGCCTTTGTGACCCAGAATTTTCCATCTCTTGGGATGATCCTGGCCCACGGAATATGCTTTATTCCGTCGTATAAATCATCAAATGTGGTAGCTTTGAAACTACCACATTTAAGTAAAACTCTCTCACTTGTTCGTAAGTTTATATTTGCTCTTGCGATGGCCGAAGCCGGACCGGCAAAGGTGACTCTGCCGTCCTCAACCTCAACTATATCGTACCCCAGCTTTTGAATCTCTTTTTTCAGTACTGCCTCCAGCCCAAAATGGCAGGGTGCAATCAATTCAAATCTTTCTTCTGACATTATTAACGTACTCTCACAGTTTTCTTATTTGACCAGTCTGAAAAAATCTTCTTACCGCCAACAGTCTTATAGGTTCTGACCTTCACGAAATATTTTCTTCCGCTCTTAAGTCCATTAACAGTCTTTGATGATTTTTTACTTCCCTTAACAAGTACCTTCTTATTTCCCTTTTTGAAGTTCTTATTTGTACTGATAATTATCTGATATCCGGTGTTCTGCTTTTTAACCTTCTTCCACTTAACCTTGATGGAGCCATGTCCGGCTTTCACGGAACTCAGCTTAGTCTTCTTGGAAGTAATATTATAACTGAGTGTCTTTGATCCGGAATATCCGTTTCTAAGTTTAATCTTAACCTTATAAGCTCCAATAGCCTTACTGGAAGCAGGGTAAGCAGCTGTAAAATAATAACTTGAAAGAACACGTCCGTTAACCACAACTCTTACGGCAGGTCTCTGTTCCATTCCGTTATATTCCAGGTTAGTTTTAGCAAGCTTAAACTTTGCATTAGCTGCGTTTGCTACAATCGGGGTCACCGAATATTTTCTTGTAAAATCACTTCTGTAATCTGTAAAATCTGCTGTTATATAACCACTTCTACTTGGATAGTTTGCATTACATACAGGGAAATTAATAAGATTCGTATAGTAATAAATTGCCTGATGCATTCCACTGACAGACTGCTGGGAATCATAATAATCCATCCTGCTGTCAGAGATCAGATAAAAGTGATCTGTAAAATTATCAATTGTATTATCTCTTACCCATACGTCCGGCTGATATGATCCATCCTGGGCATTATAATGCATACTATCATTATCTTCCCAGGTTGCATCCACCTGATACCATGCACCATTCATATAAACATAGTTCCAGGCGTGACCTGTACTGGCTTTGGTATTGTAGCTGGTTGCCGTAACAATATGAATTCCGCAGGAAGAAAGAATAGCCTGCATGGCCTTTGCATAACCTGCACAAACAGAATATCCCAGCATTATAGAACTGTATAAGGACTGGTCATACTGCTCGTTATATACCGGCTTCACAGCACCACTTGCAGCACGGGAATCCTTTGAGAAAGCATATATATTCATATTCATGACAAGGACCATTGCTTTCCTTATCTTGGCCGCATCTGAACTTTCACCATTAACAATATTTACAAGGGAGTCCAGTTTACTGAATATTTGCTGTGTATACTGTGCACGAGCTTTACTATCTGCAAATATCGTATATATTGAAAACCACATTGTAGGGTCATTAGGATAAGAACTGCTGTTTGAGTAAGTCATATAATCCCAGAAGTAAAACTGTGGGTTTTCATATAAGAAGATATCGTATGCATCACTGGCCTGACTGGTGGTAAGGCCATAATTATTTATTCTAAAGCCCGGTGAAAGATATTCCTTTATATTCTGTCCACCACTCCTTACAACACTGTGCTTTACATTTGCATCCATTTCTGAATTATCATCAATGGTGCCTATCAGGTAAAGTGAGTAGCTGTAAAGATCACGATACAGTTCCTTCTGTCCGTAATTGAGCTTTTCGTAGAAATACTTGGAACCGTATTTATACCAGTCTCTGTTTAAGCCGGCAGCTGATGATGGAACCGACAGAGCTTTTGAATCATTACTTTGAATATCACTTAATATTTCTTCAACAGATGTTCCTTCTGTATCTTCCCCTGTTATTTCGTAGTATTCCTGAGTACCCGGTTCAATTACCTCATCAACTTCATAGAGCTTAACTCCACCATGTACATCCGCATCCTTATCATCAAAGGCATCTTCTGCTTCAACAAGATCACCACTAACTGATGCAGTTGGAGCCTGTTTCAAGCTGGTGGAAGCGGCATAGGAATTAATCCCTGCCACAGGAACCGACATAGATACTACAAGTAATATAGATAAGATTCTTTTGTAAAGATTTCTCTTCATAAAACACCTATTCCTTCTTAAAACATAGCTCCAGCTGAATGAGCACGCATCAACTGGAGCTGTAAATATTACTTATTAAAACAAACCTGATTATTTACCTAATCTTGCACGGAGCTCAGCTGTCATCTCTTCGAAGCCCGGCTTACCAAGAAGAGCAAACATATTCTTCTTGTAACTCTCAACACCCGGCTGATTAAATGGATTAACACCAAGTGTATATCCACTTACGCCACATGCAAACTCAAACTTGTAGAACAGTTCTCCAAGTGCAAGTTCATCTATCTCTGTCATATTAACACGGATGTTTGGAACACCACCATCAACATGAGCAAGAATAGTTCCCTCCATAGCACACTTGTTAATGAAGTCTACTGTCTGACCTGCAAGATAATTAAGACCATCCAGATCAGTTTCTTCCTTCTGCATAACTACAGTCTTGCGAGGATTTTCAACATTGATAAATGTTTCAAAATGGTTCTTTGTTCCATCCTGAATAAACTGTCCAAGAGAATGAAGGTCTGTTGTGAAATCAACTCCTGCAGGGAAGATACCCTTTCCATCCTTACCTTCGCTCTCTCCGTAAAGCTGCTTCCACCATTCTGTAACAAAGTGAAGAGCAGGTTCGAAGTTACCAAGAATCTCCATTCCAAGTCCCTTCTCATGAAGCACATTTCTTACAGCTGCATACTGCATTACATCAGCACTGAAATCTGCATTAAGGCAATACTCACGAGCATTTGCAGCTCCTTCCATGAGCTTATCTATATCTGCACCGCTGGCAGCGATTGGAAGAAGACCAACTGCTGTAAGAACTGAGAATCTTCCACCTACATCATCAGGTACAACATATGTCTCATATCCCTCTGCATCTGCAAGAGTCTTAAGAGCTCCACGAGCCTTATCTGTTGTAGCATAGATTCTCTTAGCAGCCTCAGCCTTACCATACTTCTTCTCGATCATCTCTTTGAAAAGACGGAATGCAACTGAACACTCTGTTGTTGTTCCTGACTTAGAGATTACATTTATTGAGAAATCTCTATCTCCGATTACTTCCACAAGTTCTGATATATAAGTTGAACTCAGGTTATTTCCACAATAGTAAATCTCCGGAGTCTTGCGAATCTCCTTTGATACTGAATTATAAAATCCATGTCTTAAAGCTTCGATTGCAGCTCTTGCTCCAAGATAAGAACCACCAATTCCGATAACAAGCAGAACGTCTGAATCACTCTGAATCTTTTTAGCAGCTTCTTTGATTCTTGCAAACTCTACCTTATCATAATCTACCGGAAGGTCGATCCATCCAAGGAAATCATTTCCTTCACCGGTTTTCTCAACTAATGTTTTCTTGGCAGCCTCTATTCTTGGTCTGATAGCTTCAACATCTGCTTCACTGGCCATGAATCTGGTATTGTCAAAATTAAATGTAATCTTCTGTGACATCTCTATATGCTCCTTTTAAATTATATTATAACCATTCCCAATAATTAATGTACGTTTTATTCCATAATCCATAACATTTTACCATTATACACCGCTAATATCAATCATTTTTTAAGTTTTGGCCAATACTTCATATTATGGTATAATAGAGCCTGTATTACTTCAGAAAAGGAGGATTGATTATGTGGTATGAAGAATCAGTTTTTTATCAGATTTATCCATTGGGATTTTGTGGTGCTCCATTTGAGAATGATGGAAATCTCCAGTCCAGAATTCTTAAGGTGATTGACTGGATCCCTCACATTAAAAAGCTTGGTGCTAATGCGATTTACTTTTCACCGGTTTTTGAATCTGATACTCACGGATATAACACAAGAGACTATGGTCTTATTGACAAGCGTCTCGGAACAAATGATGATTTTAAGAAAGTTGTGAACGCCCTTCACGAGGCAGGAATAAAGGTTGTTCTGGATGGTGTATTTAATCACGTTGGTCGTGGTTTCTGGGCCTTCCGGGATGTATTGGAAAAGAAATGGGACAGCCCTTATAAGGATTGGTTCCATATATCCTTTGATGGAAACTCTAACTATAATGACGGGCTGTGGTATGAAGGCTGGGAAGGAAACTATGACCTGGTTAAACTCAATCTTCAGAACCCTGCAGTTGTAGACCATATATTTGATAAGGTTAAATACTGGGTAGACTTTTTCGATATAGACGGACTTCGTCTGGATGTTGCTTATTGTCTGGACAAGGGCTTCATTCATAATCTCAAGGAGTTTACAGTTGGACTGAAGGATGAATTCCTTCTTCTCGGAGAACTGCTTCACGGAGATTATGCTCAGTTTGTAGGACCGGGTATGCTTGACAGCTGCACAAACTATGCTTGTTACAAAGGATTGTTCTCCAGCTTTAACAGCATGAATATGTTTGAGATCATTCACTCACTTATGCAGCAGTTTGGACCAGAGGATTGGTGTCGTTACAAGAACATGCATCTCATGTCCTTCGTTGACAATCACGATGTAACAAGAATTGCAAGTAATCTTACAAACAAGAAACATCTTCCTCTAATTTATACCCTCACATTTGGTATGCCGGGCTTCCCTTGTGTATACTACGGAAGTGAATGGGGAACTGAAGCACGGAAGGAAGAGGGAGATCCTGCACTTCGTGCATGCTTCGAAAAGCCTGAATGGAACGAACTTACAGATCTTATCTCTAAACTGGCAGAGATAAAGAAAAATAGCGAGGCCCTTAACTACGGAAGCTTCCGAAGTGTAGTCCTCACTAACCATCAATGTATATTTGAACGCCGCACCGATAACGAGCGGGTCCTTGTAGCAATCAATGCATCTGACCAGCCATTCACTGCACACTTCGATGCAGGCTGCGGTCAGGCAGACGAGCTTATCACCGGAACCCTCCACGACTTCGGAGGCGGTTCCGAACTTGCTCCATACTCCGCTGAGATATGGAAGATGGAAAGATAGTTGCTATCTTTTTTATCGCATCCACACGTCAAGGTCCACCTGCTCTGGTATTCCGTCTACGAATCCGTAGGGGCTATACTGATACCCCTCTGTGTGATAAGGGAATACCGGAGTATCATAGGCGGCCAGCCAGAATTCCCACTGGCCTATTCTGTCCACATCCAGATATTTTATAAACTGATCTCGGCTGGCATAGATCATCGGCGTATAACCGGCCGCTTCTATAGTTTCACAAAATCCTACAACTGCATCTGTTCTTTCTTCCACTGAGATGTTGTTTGTTCTGGCCTCGCTGTCCTCTGCTATCATCTCGGTATCTATAACTATTGGTTGTTTTATATCCAGTCCCTTTATCTTTTTGAGACAGTATTTTGCCTCTTCAATTCCTTCTTCTTTGTTGATGGCTCCGGAGAAAAAGTATACTCCCGTCTCCATTCCTGCATCTATTGCGCCCTTCAGGTTCTGCTCTGCAAGATTATCCGGCATGATTTTCCCTTTACCATATCCTCTGTAACCGATTCTAATTATGGCAACTTTTATTCCCGTATTGGCAACCTTTTCCCAGTCAATCTGCTTCTGGAATTCGGAAACATCTATTCCCACCTTGGCCTGTGGTTCGCCGTCCTTATAGTAATTATAGTAGAGTCTTCCGGGACCCACATAAAAATCCTCAGCCCAGTTAAAGTCATTACGGGTTACATTTGCACTGATCTTATAGTACTCACAGTCTGGATATGTTCCGATTAAAACATATGCCTTATTGAGATACTTAAGATAATTCTCTTCTACCGCCACTTTAACGTTCGGGTCAGCATCAAAGTAAATTGTCTCCCCAAGTATTTCGCTGAAGTTCATATATTTTCCCCGGTGACGAAGATTATAATTATGTACGATCAGTAAGATGAACACTACTGCCACCACCGCAACTATAATCCTCAGCCTGAGCACCTGCACTCTTAATTTTCTAATTCTTGCCTGATCTTCGTTCATTTCAAATTCCTATATAAAATGTAATTACTAATAAAAGATATTAACGCTTATTCAATCAACGTATAGTACGATAACAAATTAATCCATCAATTGTCAATCATGTAAAAGGGAAAGAACCTGTTAGACTTCTTTCCCCAAAAAGTCTAACAGGCTCTCTCTATCCGTTCTATATTAAGGTACACCCACAAATACCTCTCTCACATGAGGTAATTATAGTATATTTTACCAAAATTGTAAAGTGTTTTTGTGCATTATTTTCTATTTTCGTGGTCTACAAGGTTCTTTGCACCATATCTTTCCCTAAGTAACGGCTTTTCAATCTTTCCGGTAGCGTTTCTTGGAACCTCTGCAAATATAATCTGACGAGGTCTCTTATAACGTGGAAGCTCCAGACAGAAATTATTCATTTCATCCTCTGTGCAGCTTTCGCCTTCCTTAAGCTGGATAATAGCTGTAGAAATCTCACCAAGTCTGTCATCCGGTGTTCCGATAACAGCAACGTCCTGTACCTTTCTGTTTTTCATAATGAAGCTCTCGATCTGAACAGGATAGATATTCTCACCACCGCTGATGATTACATCCTTCTTTCTGTCTACAAGCCAGATAAAGCCTTCCTCATCATACTTAGCCATATCTCCGGTATAAAGCCATCCATCCTTGAGGCATTCATTTGTTGCTTCTTCATTTTTATAGTAGCAGGTCATGACACCGGGGCCTTTAACGCAAAGCTCTCCTACGGAAACACTGTCATCCTTAGCGACTACATTTCCTTCATCATCTATAATCTTGCATTCCCAGCCAAAGCCCGGAACACCGATTGCTCCAACATGGTCAATATTCTCAACACCAAGGTGTACGCAGCCTGGTCCGATGGACTCTGAAAGACCATAGTTTGTATCATACTGGTGATTAGGGAACATTTCCTTCCATCTTGTGATAAGACTTGCAGGAACCGGCTGAGCACCGATATGCATGAGTCTCCACTGATCAAGCTCATAATCGTCCTTGTTAAGCTTTCCATTCTCCATCTCAATCAGAAGATCCTGAGCCCATGGAACCAGCAGCCAGACAATTGTACATTTCTCGCGGCTTACTGTATCTAAAATGTATTCCGGCTTGGTACCCTTAAGAAGCACCGCCTTACCACCGGAAATCAGTGAACCGAACCAATGCATTTTTGCACCTGTATGATAAAGTGGCGGGATACAAAGGAATACATCATCCTTGGTCTGACCGTGATGAGCCTGCTCAACCCTTGCACTATGCATAAGTGACTGATGCTTATGAAGGATTGCCTTAGGGAATCCTGTTGTTCCTGATGAGAAATATATTGCACCATAGTCCTCATCCGTTAACTTGATATCAGGTGAAACAGAGCTGGAATTTGCCACCATCTCATCGTAATCCTCAGCAAATGAAGGACAGTTTTCGCCAACGTAGAAAAGAAGTCTGTTTCTTGAAATCTTCTCCGCAATCTCCTCAACTCTTCCGATGAATTCAGGACCGAATACAAGGATATCTACATCAGCAAGATCTACGCAGTACTCTATCTCTGAAGAATCGTATCTGAAGTTAAGAGGCACAGCCAGTGCACCTGTCTTGAGAATTCCAAAATAGATTGGGAGCCACTCCAGACAGTTCATCAGAAGAATTCCGATCTTGTCTCCCTTTTTAATTCCACGGCTAAGCAGAAGATTTGCAAATCTGTTTGCCTTTTCGTTAAATACACTCCAGGTTATTTCTCTTCGATATGGTGCCTTGGGATTCGGCTCCATTAATTCATATTCTCTCCATGTAACTCTTCTTACCTCTGTAATAGCAGGATTTACTTCTACAAGTGCTATGTCATTTGCATAGTCTCTTGCATTTCTTTCCAATAGCTCTGTAATAGGCATTTTTTTACCCTCCAATTTATTTTATAATTACAAAGAGGATGGTCCGGTAGACCATCCACTCTATCGTACATCAATTTAGCAGTCACGTCAACGCGTTATTGCTTTAATGCATTAAACTATTACGTAATGTGATCATAAACATTTTACTGAAATCTTCCGGCAGCTGATATTTGATAATATCCGGTTTCTGAACCAGTCTGATGCTGAATCCATGCATATCCACAACCTTCTTAGCTATGGATAGTCCAAGTCCGGTTCCGCCCCGGCTGTTTCTTGATTCATCCCCAACCACAAAGGGATCGAATATATATTCTGCCTTTTCCTGTTCTATAAGATTTCCGCTGTCTGCCACAATTATCCGAAGTACATCATATTCATTTTTCAAATAAACACCAAGCTTCGTCCCCTCATCATTATGCCTGATGGCATTTGTTATAAGGTTAGTAATAACCCTGGAAAACTGCAGCTTATCTGCTTCAATAATTATGCTTTCCTCCGGAATATCAAGATCAAGCTCAAAGCCCGCATCCTCTATATCCTGATACTGAAATGCAACACATTCCCTTAGGAGCTCACATATATCCACTTTACTCTTTTCAAGGGTGAAGCCTTCACTGTCAAGTTTTACATAGTCAAACAGAAGATTTATAAGATCGTTCATTCGTTTTGATTTGGCATTTATAGCATCAAGATATTCCTGTTTTTTATCATCCGAAACCATTCCATCTGAAAGCGCCATTGCATATCCTGACACTGTTGTCATAGGAGTCTTCAGGTCATGGGCAATATCCGAGATCATCAGATTACGTTTTCGTTCAAACTCCCGATATTTTGCTCTGTCTTCCCTTTCAAAAACCTGCATATAGTTGATTACAAAAATGGAATAATAAAGGGCACCTAAAACAAATGGAATAAGAAAGATAGATAGTATGAAAACCAGAACCAGCAGAAGCAGCGACTGTTTTCCATATGACATGTTGCTTAGAACCGATTCGCTGCCCTCTCTGACAAGAGGCGAAAGAAAGTTTTTATTGATTACATTTATTACACATTCAATACTATATGAGAGTGGAACCGGAAGAACTACCTTTATCAGCTGCAGAATAATACTTGCAGACAAAGCAAATAATGTAATGACAAGGCCTTCCAGCTTATCTTCATTGAAGTCATTAATTTGAAAAAAATTACTGAATATAACAGGAATAAGAGTATGGTTTAATAACTTAGTTACACCATACTCCGATATCCCGATTGTTATTACTGTAAAAATGAATTTTCGGATTAAAATTGCTCTGAGATCTTTATATCTGTTCATCTAAATCTTCCTAATTTTACATCCTACTTTTATATTACTTCTCAAGTCTGTAGCCTAAACCTCTAAGAGTCTTAATATACTCAGACGGATCATCTGAAAGCTTTGACCTGAGCTTGCTTATGCACACCATGATATTATTATCTGCAACAAAGAAATCCTCGTCCCATCCATGCTCGTATATCTGCTGCTTGGTAAATACCTTTCCCGGATGTGTCATAAACAGTTCCATAATCTTATATTCCACAGAGGTAAGTTCTATAGTCTCACCATCTTTTTTTAATGTACAGGATTCAGGATCCAGTTCAAGGTTTCTGACCTTTATCTTTTCAGCCTTCACCTCGTTTGCGCCGAGAGAGTAAAATCTCCGGATATTTGAGTTTATTCTGGCCACCGCCTCAAGGGGGTTAAAGGGCTTCGCAATATAATCATCCGCTCCAAGATTAAGTCCAAGTATTTTCTCGGAATCTGCATTCTTGGCCGAAAGGATGATAACAGGAATATTGCTTTCCTCACGAAGTTTCCTAAGAACCTGATATCCATCCAGCTTCGGCATCATAATATCCAGAATGCATATATCTACTTTTATCTCATTTAGCTTTGCTACTGCTTCAACGCCATCCTTGGCCTCATAAACCTCATACCCTTCATTCTCCAGATAGAGTTTAAGTAAGTCTCGGATTTCCGCCTCATCATCAGCGATCAAAACCTTGTAATTCATCCCGTCCTCCAGTATATCTCAAAGATTACTCTGTTACTTCCGGGTTAACTGTTTCATTTGAATCAAATGTATCATTACCACCCTTAAGTGCTTCATAAAGAGCAGCGTTTGTTGAGAAGATATAAGGATTTACATAGAATATTGAAAGGATTCCGCATGTAAATATTGAAAGGATTTCCCAGCCAATGAATGAAAGATCAAGTACGAATGCCTTCCACTTGTTTCCTGTCATCATTCTCTTACTCTCTGCAAATGCCTGTTCCTTTGTCATGTTAGGATTATCTGCAAGAAGATAAGGGATCATTCTATATTCATAGCTCTTAATGATACCAGGTATTATAAAGAGCATTGTCCAGAGAACTATGTACAGATCTCTGAAGAAAAGAGTCTTAACAATATTCTTAAAACCATTATCGAATGCAAATACTACATTTGAGATACCAGCCGGCTCATCAAGATTTCTAAGGAAGAATCTGTTACAACCAAGCTCAATAGGATTGATAATAAAGATATCAAACAGGATTGCGATTGCCGTTACGATTATGCATATTATCGTAAGTACAATCATAAATGCAACTAATGCCCCGGCTTTTCCTGTATCACTACCAACATCAAAATGTTTTTCAAGTTCATCAGCTGTATCATTAATATCTTCAACTGCTTCATCTAAATCATCTGAACTTTCAGGTGTGTCCAAATCATCGAACATATCTCCGCCATCTATTTCATCCAGATCTTCATTAAAGCTTTCGTCACTGTCATCATCGATTTCGATGTCTTCGGTTCCTGCATCCTCATCCTTAGTCTCACTTATTGAATCTCTACGACTATTGGAAAATGCATTGAATCCGGAAGTTCCACCTGAGAAACCACCTGATGCACCACCTACAACTACTGAAAGAATAAGTGCTACGATTACTGATTTCCAGTAATTAATCTTAAATCTTTCCTTTGCCCTTTCTTTAATCTGTTTTCTTGTCCACATACCATCATCCTCCTTCTTATGGATCAACGCTGAAAATCAGCAACATTTGTTTTAACTGTTCTCATCATAAATCCATAACCTTATCGGACAAATAGACAAATCTTAACAGAACCTTAAGCTTTATTTATTCAACACTGTTATATCCGGCTTCGAAACCTGCAAGGTTAATATCAACAGTCTTTGGAGGAACCTTAGCCTTTATAACCTCTGTCCACTGTTCCTTGCTGTAATTCATATGGCGGGCTGCCATACCAAGAACTATTGTATTAAATACTCTTGTATTTCCAAGTTCCTCTGCCTTAGCCATAGCATCGATAGAGAAAACTCTGTACTTCTCACGAAGGCCCTCAAGAATATTATCAGGATATTCAGCCGCTCCTGTAATAACAGGCATAGGATCAATTCTCTGATCATTTACAATAAGTGCACCATCCTTTTTAAGGAAATGTGCATATCTGAGAGCTTCAAGTCTCTCAAATGCTATAAGAACATCTGCACAGCCTTCCTCAACAATTGGCTCTGTAACTGCTTCGCCTTCTGTAGCATATCTAACATAGGTAACAACAGAACCACCACGCTGTGCCATTCCATGAACCTCTGAAAGTTTAACATCATAGCCTGCTGTTTCAGCGAGGCCACCTAAGATACGGCTGGTGAGAAGAGTTCCCTGACCACCAACACCTACGATCATAATGTTAGTAACCATCTTACTCACCTCTCTTTCTAAGTTCTATCGCATCAAACGGACATAACTGCTGACACAGTCCGCATCCGTTACACATTGTTTCATCTATCACTGAGAAGCCTGTCTCTTTGTCTTTCTTTATGGCAGGACATCCAGGTGTGAGACACTTACCGCATTTCTTACATTTCTCTGTGTCTACGAAGCACTTACCCTTTGGAACATAGGTCTTAAGGAGTGCACATGGTGACTGTGAGATAATTACAGAAAGCTCATCTCTTGCAACCTCTTCCTTGATGGTTGCCTCAAGCTTTTCAAGGTCAAATGCGTCTACAACCTTTACGTGCTTTATGCCCATACCTTCGCAAAGCTTTACAAGGTCGATGGCATATGTTGTTTCACCGTTAAGCATCTTTCCTGTTGCAGGATGATTCTGGTGACCTGTCATACCGGTTGTTGAGTTATCAAGAATAATAACTGTTCCTGTAGCCTGGTTATAAACCATATTCATAAGTGAGTTAACACCTGTATGAAGGAATGTTGAATCTCCGATAACTGCAACCCAGTTCTTTACCCAGTCTTTACCTTTACCCTTTTCCATACCATGGAGCATAGAGATTGAGCCACCCATACAGAGGGTTGTATCAACTACTGAAAGTGGAGCTGCAACACCAAGTGTGTAGCATCCGATATCGCCACTTGCATGAATCTTAAGCTTCTTCAGAACGCTGTATGTAGCTCTGTGAGGACATCCGGGACAAAGAATTGGTGGACGTACCGGTACATTTGCAGGATCCGATAAGTCAAGGTCCTGACCAAGAATCTTCTCACGAAGCATGTTTGCACTGTACTCGCCATCAAGAGGGAACACATCCTTACCAACACAGTCGATTCCCCATGATCGAACCAGCTCCTCGATAACCGGCTCAAGCTCCTCAATAATGTAAAGAACTTCAACCTTTGAAGCGAATTCCTCGATAAGCTTCTTTGGAAGAGGTGTTACCATACCAAGCTTGAGAACGCTTGCCTCAGGGAATACTTCCTTTACATACTGATAAGGGATTCCACTTGTGATAAAACCTACCTTTTTATTCTCTTTTTTGAATTCTCCTGACGCTTTTCCGTCTGCTCCCTTTACAGGAACAAGAATATCATATGTCTTGTCTGTATAAACAACTTT
Organism: Eubacterium sp.; assembly: GCA_024692605.1. Taxonomy (GTDB): domain Bacteria; phylum Bacillota; class Clostridia; order Lachnospirales; family Lachnospiraceae; genus Eubacterium_Q. Next base: position 3,243 of record JAILMQ010000245.1, on the reverse strand, counting down.
ATTAATATCAGCGAACTTATCAGTTGCTCCGTCCTCTGCAAGCTTTGCATCACGGTCGATTACCACCTTATGACGCTTCATTGCATTTGCCGGAACCATAACATTTTTAGCAGGGTCTCTTACATATTCCTTATCTTCAACCTCTACTCTGTCCTCAAGATTAACAACACCCTGGGAATGAGCAATACGTGTTGTAGTACGAAGAATAACCGGAGTATCATACTCCTCTGATATATCAAATGCTTTCTTCGTAAATACTCTCGCCTCTTCTGAGTCAGAGGGCTCAAGCACAGGCACATGAGATGATATGGCAATACGTCTTGTATCCTGCTCATTCTGTGAGCTGTAAAGTCCCGGATCATCCGCAACAAGATATACAAGACCTCCCTTTGCTCCGATGTAGGATGCTGTATAAAGCGGATCTGATGCCACGTTAAGACCAACACACTTCATAGCACACATTGCCCTTACACCTGAGATAGACGCACCCATTGCCACTTCAGCCGCAACCTTTTCATTCGGTGCCCACTCAGCATATACTCCTTCATACTTTACAAGATTTTCACTCATCTCGGTACTTGGTGTTCCCGGATAAGCTGATGAAACCTTAACCCCTGCCTCCCAGGCACCACGGGCTATCGCTTCATTTCCAAGCATAATCTTCTTTTCCAATTTACCAAACTCCTTCGTATTTTAACTTTTGACACCATATGTCATAAGGTCAAGCTGCTTTTCCTGCAAGCAGTAACGCAGTTTGACTTTTGACACTTATGTCATTATATAGCTATGCATAAGTATTTACAAGGAAAATCATTTAGTAATCCTCTGCTTTCTTCCCTTCATTCCTCTTGCCTTAAGAATCTTTCTGTATAACTTAAGCTTCTTCTTCGGAACTCTCGCCTTCGCCTTTGGATTAATATTCTTAAATGCATTCTTCCCTACTGTTTTCTTCTTGAGCTTTGTAGTCCTGATTCGAATATTCTTCAGCGAAGTACAACCATTATAAGCATTCTTTCCTATCTTCTGTACATTCTTTCCGATTACAAGGGATTTTAACTTCCTGTTACCCTTATCCGCTCCCGTCGCAATGCTTACCACCTTGAACTTCACACCACCAAACTTAAATGTATCGGGCACGACAGCTTTTGAAGCTTTACTCAATGTACTTATGTATTCAACTTTTGGTGACTTAGGACTGACTGAGAGCACCCTGTACTCTGCATTTCCCTTGGTATCCTTGATAACCATACCCTTCTTAAGCTCTGTGGTCTCAGCTTCAGAATCTTTGGCTTCAGGAGACTTATCTTCCTTTTTATCATCATCCTTGAAGATAAATCTGATTTTTGAATAATAGTAATGATTCTTCATTACCATGAATTCTTTGAAATCATCCATATCGGCTATGGATAATTCCATATTCTCCACTATGCCTTCAAGCTTTTCCAGCTTTATGGATGATTTATCATTCACGAGCCGGATATCATAAGTCCCATCCTTATTAAGGTCCAGCTTCATATCATTCACGTTGCCTTCAGTATCAATTATTGTGTCCTTACCATCCGTGAACTGCTTGTAAAGGACTGTGTATGTATAGAATGCATCATCTGTTTTCCTATAATTATCCGGTGTAGTCTGATAGGTACCATTCTTAAGATCTATGGTAAGTTCACCCTTATCCTGCTCATTATATATGAATTGAACAGTGGAATAATAACTCTTGTAATAAAATGGAATCGTAATCTTTTCTATATCCGTAATACCCGAACCATCTATCCACTTGTCGGTCTGATCCTTGATTTCACTTAAGCAGTATTCATAAATTGTTTGGTTTTCATATGGATAATCCCGGAAATTACTGATGGAAAAAGGACATCTTTGAAAATCCTTCTTTGCCAGCTCCGAGCCTTCCACCACGGAAACCTTTATGTCATTAATATCACTATCACCATAAACAAACTTAATATCATATTTTCCTATGCAGTCATCTATATTATATGCAGTTACAGGCTCTTCCTGCACAGCCATATGATTTACTGCCACCTTATAATTAAGTGTATTGGTCAGAACCATCTCCTGTATACGGGTAATATCCGCCTCGCCATCACTCATATCCAGCTTGAGAGTTCCCTGATCCATACATATAATGTTTGCATTCAGAAGGAAATCATTTCCGGTTTCCGAAACTGACCCGGCAAGCCTCTTCCATTCCTCCTCTGTTCCACCAAAATAAACAGCTTTAAGATTCTGGCAGTCCTTAAATGCATTACTTTTAACTATGCTTAAGGTTTGTGGAATATAAACTACCGTAAGCTTTTTCATGCCTTCAAATGCATTCTCCCCGATGGAATAAACGCCATATGCTATATCTATTTCTTTTACCTTTTCGGAAATCCCGCATTCATACCACGGAGAGGCAACCTCTCCGTAATCATACATCGCATTAAGCTCCGGAACTAAGTTCTTCTTCAGATTTATATAAAGAGTTGCTGAGTCCGATTCCTCATAATAACTGTAGTCACAGCTTAGATTATTACCGCAGTCCTTCATCTCATTACCGCCGGCGTAGACCCTCACGGGAATTATAAGGCATATTATTGTAATAGCTGCCGCAAGCATAACAGTGAAGCTGCATTTTGATTTATTATTAAACATCCTTCTTCCTCCGGATATTCATCTGCTTCCAAAGCTCTTCCTTCTTCTGTAGCCAAGTATGATTATTCCCAGAAGCAGTGCACCTGCCATGACAAGAAGTACCATAACTCCCATATAAACTCCGGTTGGAACTATCCCATCATAAGTATTTATAACTTCAAGCTCAGTATCCTCGCTGACAGTGAATTTCTTACTGTCCGCACTTACACCTTCAGCATCTCCCAGCTTGAATTCCTGTTCATAACCATCGCCGTCTTCGCTTATTGTTACTTCGGTCCCCTTAGGCAGAACAATCTGTACTGAATCTCCATGGCTCAGGCTGAATGTGTCATTATTCTTGATTTTACTGTCCTGTTTCTCTCCGTTGAGTGTCCATTCATATTCCGTCGTAGTATCGCTTCCATCTCCGATGGTAAGAACAAATTCAAATTGTTTAGCTTTATTTCCAAAGTTGCCTTCCACCTTCTTGGTGACTTTGAGTTGAACCAGATCATTTACTTTTACATTTGTCACATCTATAGTAAGAATATATTGCTCATCCTCTTCCACGAATACAAGGTTAGTTCCGCCCGAAATAAGCGTAGGTTCGCC
>JAILMQ010000150.1 GCA_024692605.1 Eubacterium sp. | reverse complement strand
CTCAATAAGAAATCAGTTGACGATATTAATGTAAAGGGACAGCGTGTCCTTGTAAGATGTGACTTCAACGTTCCACTTAAGGATGGTAAGATCACAGATGAAAACAGACTTGTAGCAGCTCTTCCTACAATCAAGAAGCTTATAGCTGATGGTGGAAAGATCATTCTCTGCTCACACCTTGGAAAGGTTAAGACAGAAGAGGATAAGCAGACAAAGACTCTTGCTCCTGTAGCAGTACGTCTTTCAGAACTCCTTGGACAGGAAGTTAAATTCGTTCCTAATCCTGAAGTAGTAGGACCAAATGTAGTTGAAGCTGTTAATGCTATGAATGATGGAGAAGTAATTCTTCTTGAGAATACAAGATTCCGTGCAGAGGAAACAAAGAATGGTGAGGCATTCTCAAAGGATCTTGCTTCACTTGCTGATGTATTCGTAAATGATGCTTTCGGTACAGCTCACAGAGCTCACTGCTCAAACGTTGGTGTTACACAGTTTGTTGATACAGCAGTTGTTGGATACCTTATGCAGAAGGAAATCGATTTCCTTGGAAATGCAGTAGAAAATCCTGTACGTCCTTTCGTAGCTATCCTTGGTGGTGCTAAGGTTGCTGACAAGCTTAATGTTATTTCTAATCTTCTTGAGAAGTGCGATACACTTATTATCGGTGGTGGAATGGCTTATACATTCCTTAAGGCTCAGGGTAAAGAGGTTGGACTTTCACTTGTTGACGATACAAAGATCGATTATTGTAAGGAAATGCTTGCAAAGGCTGACTCCCTTGGTAAAAAGCTTCTCCTTCCTGTTGATACAGTAGTTGCAGCAGGTTTCCCTGATCCAATCGATGGACCAATCGATGTAAAGACAGTTTCATCTGATGCTATTCCTGCAGATATGGAAGGTCTTGATATCGGTGAGGAGACAAGAGCACTCTTCGCAGATGCTGCTAAGACAGCTAAGACAGTTGTTTGGAACGGACCTATGGGTGTATTTGAGAATCCAACACTTGCAGCAGGTACAATCGCAGTTGCACAGGCACTTGCAGAGACAGATGCCACAACTATTATCGGTGGTGGTGATTCTGCAGCAGCATGTAACCAGCTTGGATTTGGTGATAAGATGAGCCATATTTCAACAGGTGGTGGAGCATCACTTGAGTTCCTTGAGGGTAAGGAACTTCCTGGTGTAGCAGCAGCTAATGACAAATAAAGGAGAAAAGAAATGGCAAGAAAGAAGATTATTGCAGGTAACTGGAAGATGAATATGACTCCTTCACAGGCTGTAGCACTTGTTGCAGAACTGAAGGATCTTGTAGTAAATGATGCAGTAGATGTTGTTTACTGTGTACCGGCTATTGACATCGTACCTGTTGTTGAGGCTGTTAAGGGTACTAATGTAGAAGTTGGTGCTGAGAATATGTATTTCGAAGATAAGGGTGCTTACACAGGTGAGATTTCAGCAGAGATGCTTGTAGATGCCGGTGTTAAGTATGTTATCATCGGTCACTCAGAGAGACGTGATTACTTCAAAGAGTGTGACTGCACACTTAATAAGAAGGTTAAGAAGGCTATCGAAGCCGGTCTTACACCAATTCTTTGCTGTGGTGAATCACTTGAGCAGAGAGAGATGGGTGTAACAATGGATTGGATCAGACTTCAGATCAAGTCAGACCTTCAGGGCGTTGAAGCTGACGATGTTAAGAATCTCGTTATCGCTTATGAGCCAATCTGGGCTATCGGAACTGGAAAGACAGCTACAACTGAGCAGGCTCAGGAAGTATGTAAGGGAATTAGAGATTGTATCGCTGAGATCTATGATGCAGAGACTGCAGAGGCTGTTCGTATTCAGTACGGCGGATCAGTTAATGCCGGCAATGCGGCAGAGCTTTTTGCTCAGCCTGATATCGATGGTGGTCTTGTTGGTGGAGCATCACTTAAGGCCGATTTTGGTAAGATAGTAAACTATTAATAGTAAATAATTCTATGAAGGGAAGGTATACTATATGAAGAAGTTTATTGAGGAATTCAAAGAATTTGCACTTAAAGGTAATGTAATGGATATGGCAATCGGTGTTATCATCGGTGGTGCATTTGCTTCAATCGTTGCTGCACTTACTGATAATATCATCAATCCTATCATTGGTTGTTTTTCAACCGGTGGTCTTGAGGGCTGGACTATTACAATCTGGAAAGCAGAGCTTGGCATTGGCGCATTTATTATGGCTATTGTTAATTTCCTTATTCTGGCAATTATTCTGTTTATCATGCTTAAGGGTATGAATAAGCTTATGAACCTTAAGAAGAAGGAAGAAGAGGCTGAGCCTGAGGCAGAACCTGAACCAACAAAAGAAGAAGTACTTCTTACTGAAATCAGGGATCTTTTAAAGAATAAGTAAGGTATTATTTATTGTATGAGACAGGAGTAGTCCTCCTGTCTCATTTTTCCATTATTCTTTCTAGCATCAAAAATTAAAAAAAATGTATTGCATTTGTTTTTTTTATGTGATAATATCTTAAGGTATGATTTTTAGGAGGATTGTATCGTGAAGATTGCACTTAAAATAGTTTTTATATTAATCGCTGTAGCACTTGCTATAATAGTATTAAAGCAGGAAGGTAAGGATAATGGATTTACAGGATCATTAACAGGTCAGGTTGATTCATATTGGAGCAAGAATAAGAAGCATTCAAAAGAAGCTGTAATTCAGAGAGTTACTGCTATACTTGGTGCATTATTCATTATTATTGCTGCACTGCTTAGTTCTAAATGGCTTCAGTAGTGTTAACTATGTTAAAGTCGGGTGCTTACTTTGGTAAGCACCTTTTTTGTATATGACAAGTGTAATAAAGTCAACCTGCATTCCTGCTTGCAGGATAAGCAGGTTGACCTTATGACACGCTGAAACATGAGGAAGAAGCATTTTCGAAGAAAATAGCGGATTCCGAATGTTTCAAGGATTACGAAAGTTTCCGAAGGAAACGAAGTAATCCTATTGTCATAATATATAAAAAAATAACGAGAAGGGTATTGTGAATATGAGTGAAAATAAGTTTGAGAACCTATATGAAAATCTATATAAAATGATGTCTGAGAGTGATTATGCTCCCCTTAAGTTCAAGGGACTCTGTAATGTACTGGGCATCAGTAATACTGATGAGAAAGAAGAACTTTTAACTCAGCTTAATAAGCTTTGTGATGAAGTAAAGATTATTAAAACTAAAAATGATAAATACATGCTTCCGCCAAAGGGGGTTCTGGTTGGAATATATTCAGGAACCAGACGAGGCTTTGGTTTTGTTTCAGTGGAAGGTGAGGAAGAGGATTATTTTGTAGCTGCAAGAGACAGCCTGAATGCCTTTCATGGAGATAAGGTTCTGATAAACGATCTCAAAACCTCAAGCGGACCTAAGAAGGAAGCGAAGATTGTTCGTATTCTTTCCAGAAACATATCAGAACTGATAGGGGTTTATCAGGAAAATGAAGGCTATGGCTTTGTTATTCCAAACAATAAAAAGATATCTGATGATATCTTTATTCCAAAGGGAGCTGGGAATGGAGCTGTTACAGGAAGTCTGGTAATGGTTTCTATCAGTGACTATGGATCAGATAAAAAGTCACCTACAGGTATTGTTCAGGAAGTAATTGGTCATGTGGATGATCCCCGTACAGATATTCTTCAGGTTGTAAAGGCCTATGGTATCCCTGTGGATTTCCCGGAGGATGTGGAAAACCAGCTGGAGGAGATTCCGGATGAGGTTAGTCCTGAAGAAGCGGAGGGACGAAAGGATTTCCGAAATCTGTATACAGTAACCATCGATGGAGAAGATGCAAAGGATCTGGATGATGCCATAACCCTGGATTATAAAGATGGAATCTATCATCTGGGTGTTCATATAGCAGACGTATCAAACTATGTTAAAGAAGGTTCCCCTCTTGATAAGGAGGCTCTTATAAGAGGAACCAGTAACTATCTTGTAGATAGTGTTATTCCTATGCTTCCACATAAGCTTTCCAACGGAATATGCTCCCTTAATCACGATGTGGACAGACTGACCTTGTCATGTTTAATGGATATAGATTCTAACGGAAAGGTAATCGGACACGAGATTACCGAGGGTATAATTAATGTAAATGAACGAATGAACTATAATGATGTAGCCTCAATTCTTGCCGGTGAATGTATTCATCCGGAAATTGCTGAGGAAGATCCTTCAAGAAGCTATGAGGCTCTTATGGAAAGATATGATTATCTGATTCCTATGTTCAGACGTATGCTGGAACTATCTGAAATAATTAGGGCAGCAAGAGAGGCAAGAGGATCAATTGATTTTGATGTTTCAGAGACAAAAATAATTGTAGATAAGGATGGTGTTCCGGTTGATATTCATCCATATGACAGGAATCCTGCTACTAAGATTATTGAAGATTTTATGCTTATGGCCAATGAAACCGTAGCTGAAGAGTTTTACTGGGCAGAGCTTCCATTTGAATACAGAGTTCATGAGACTCCTGTACTGGATAAGGTTGATATGCTCCGGGAAGCTATCAGAAACTTTGGTATATACTTCAAGGTTTCCAAGGACAGGATTCATCCGAAGGAATATCAGAAGCTTCTTAGAGAGATAGAGGGTAAGCCTTATGAGGCTCTTGTGACAAAGATGACTCTTCGTTCCATGCAGCAGGCAAGATACAGTACACAGTGTATAGGACATTTTGGTCTTGCTTGTAAATATTATTGTCACTTTACATCCCCGATCAGACGTTATCCTGATCTTCAGATACACCGTATCATCAAGGAATATCTTCATGGCGAACTGGATGAAGAGAGAGTAAGACATTATGCTAAGATTCTTCCTGGAATTGCCATTGATAATTCCGAGAAAGAAAGAAGAGCAGTTGATGCCGAAAGAGATGTAGTTAAGCTTAAACAGATCGAATATATGTCCAATCACATCGGCGAGGAGTTTGACGGAATAATATCCGGATTCACCAATCAGACTATATTTGTTGAACTTCCAAATACCGTCGAAGGTGGTATAAGAGCTGCGGATATGACGGATGATTATTACACCTATTACGAGGAAAGATTCGAGATGGTGGGCAGGGAAACTCAGAAAGTCATAAAACTTGGAGATTCCTGCAGGATAAAAGTTGAAAGATGTGATAAAATAGATAGAGTAATTGATTTCTCTTTTGTATAGGATCCGGAGAGAATACATTTAACTAATTTATGTTATTAAGGAGATTAGAATGTCAAAACAAGAAGGCACAAAGCTTATCGCAAACAACAAAAAAGCCTTTCATGACTATTTTATTGAGGAAACCTTTGAGGCCGGTATATCACTGGCAGGAACCGAGGTTAAATCCCTGAGACAGGGAAACTGCAGTATAAAGGAATCCTATATATCCGTTGAAAAGGGAGAGGTTTATATCAATCATATGCACATCAATCCCTATGAGAAGGGAAATATATTCAACAAGGATCCACTTAGAAAAAGAAAGCTTCTTCTTCATAAGAGGGAGATAAATAAGCTTATCGGACGTACCAAGGAAAAGGGCTACACAATCGTTCCCCTTAAGGTATATTTCAGTGGTAGTCTGGTTAAGCTGGAAATAGGCCTTGCAAAAGGTAAGAAACTTTATGACAAGCGGCAGGACGTTATGAAGAAAGACCAGAAACGCGACGCCGAGAGAGATTATAAAATAAAGTTGAGGTAACCCATTGGGGTCAGACCCCAATGGTTGATTTAAGAAAAGGAGAGTTAAGTGTATGAAAAAAATGAGCAAATCATTAATGTTAGTTTTACTTTTGACACTGTGCATAGTGCTTGGCAGAGGACTTGATTCAGAAGCGGCCAATCCTGTTGAGGTAAACAGTTGGCTTCAGTTTAAGACTGCGATTAATAGTGTAGAGTCCATAAAGCTTACCGGTGACATTAAAGCTGAAGAGAGTATTCTTATTACTAAGAATACAACCATTGATCTGAATGGCCATACCTATGATGCTACAAAAAAAGGAGATGCATTTTCCATAAAGAGTTGCAAACTGACCATTAATGACAGTAGTAACGGTGATGGTGTTTTTATGGTTAATAGTGATGGATCCGGGACTTCCGGTATAACAGTTGGTTATTTTTCGATTGAAGAAGAAGGAATGCCGGAATATACGGGTGAACTTACTATAAATGGCGGTACTTTTATTGGTAACCAAGGACACCAATACAATTCTATTATATGTGTACGAAATGGATCTCAATGTAATGTAAACGGTGGTGTTTTCAAGGATTCTTATTGTGCATTTGAAATGGATTATCTTGCGGGTGAATGTTTCCTTTCATTAAGTGGAAATGTACTGATTACAAATAATAAGGTGGGAATAGATGCGCTAAATCTGACTACAAGACGCAGTCCTGTTACATTGAGTGATAAGGCTCAGGTTAATATCACCCAAAATGAAGAAAATGTCAGATATCCTTATGGTGTCCAGATGCCTGGTTATGAATATCTTTTTGATGTCAAGGGCGATATCTCCAAATGTTCCATAGGAATGAGCGTTGGTAAAGCATATAATAATTTAAAGATTACTAATAATTATTTAAAGTATAACAGTAACACTCCGGCTTCGAAGGTTTTCTTCATTGATAATAATACTGATCAAGTGATAATTCAGAATTCCGGAGAGGTTTATGTTGGTCTTGCAGATAATGCTTCTGCTACAGTAACAACCTGGAATGAACTTAGTGAAGCAATATCTACTGCAGATGATTATGCTAGTAAAAGGATTAAACTTGGAAGTAATATTACTGCTGAGGATGGAGACGGTCCTATTACAATAACAAAGGATCAGACCATTACAATTGATTTTAATGGACATTATCTTGATAGAGGACTCTATGAATCTGCCCCTGTTAACAATGGAAGTGTTTTTGAAAACAAAGGTACTCTGGCGCTTATTAATAATGAGGCGGGCACACTGTCATATATTACAGGAGCTAATACTACCGGTGGCTGCGGAGCCATTAAAAATGCCGGTGGAGTTTTAAATGTAAATAATGTTGGATTCTTATATAATAAGGCAGGTCTCAGTGGTGGAGCTATACAAAATTCTGATGGTATTGTAACCATTGATAGTTCTCATATTAGAGGAAATACTGCAAATTACGCCGGCAACGGAATATACAATGACGGTATTCTTCGTATTAAGGGAGTAATAGACGGTACCCTGCCTGATATTGGTGGTTCTTGTGATACCATATGTTTGGTAAGTGATGATCCTATTGAGGTAATGGGTTCTCTTAAAGACAGCAGAATTGATATTACCTTATATAATCCCGATCGGGAAGTTGAATCCTATCTGATCACAAATGGTTATGGATTATATAATACAGGTTCTGCTTCGGAAATATTTGATGTTTCAGATGAAAAAGTATCTGATTATTTCAAATTAGGATTAAATGATGACAGAGAAGTAATACTCCAGAATAAAGATGTAAAAGATATCAGAATACATTATATTGCCAATAATGGATCTGAAGAGGTGGTCAG
>JAILMQ010000207.1 GCA_024692605.1 Eubacterium sp. | reverse complement strand
GACAGGATGAACAGTATCACCGCAGCCATTCCAGGTTGGATTATATTTTAGAATGATTTCTTCACTCTTACCTGCTATCTCATCCTCGAAAGGAAGCCATCCCATATAGAGAATCAGGAAATGTCCGTCAGGTTTTAACATCTTTGCAAACTGGAGCGCAGTCACATCATGGTTTAGATACCAGATACACTGACAGGCCGTGATCACATCAAATGTCCCCTCTGGAAATGATACATCTTCCGCTTTGGATGCAAAGAACTCGATATTCATTCCTGCTTCACCGGCAAGGGCTTTTGCCTGTTCAATCTGATTCTCAGCTATATCAGTTCCAACCCAAGTTGCTCCATACTTATACATATTTCTAGGTAGTACACCGGTTCCTGTTCCAATATCCAGAACCTTCTGACCATCCTTACAAAGTCCAAGATTTAGAATGTAATCGTAGAATTCCTGTGGGTATATATCTCTATACTTTGCATAATCCTTTGAAGTTTTTCCCCAATCAAAAGCTTTGCCCTTATCTATATTTTTGATAATCATTTTCCTCTACCTCCATTCACTTTATTGATATTTTTATATAGGCTTACATGCGCTCCAAGATCACCAAAGCCTATTTTTTTATAGAACTTATATGCAGGTTTATCATTATCTGTCTGAAGAAAGATTCCTACCGCCCCTCTGGTCTGTATATCATTTTCAATCAATTCCATGAAGCGGCTTCCCACGCCTCTACCTTGAAGTTCAGGCAAAACACAGAGTTCTTCGATATTATAATTGGTGCCTTCCCACCAGTGTCTGATCATTCCAAGAGACATTGCAACCAGCTTACCATCCATCTTTAGTCCAAAGTTCAGACAGTTGTATGCACCTGATATCTCTTTTATATATTCATATAATTGTTCTCTGTTACTCCAGTCATCGTTCCATGGTTCCCCCGCAAATGCATTCTTATAAAGTTCTGCCATCTCATCCAGATATGATTCATCCAGAATTATAAACTCTTCTATAACCTCTTCACTATTATCCATTTGAATAATCCTTTCTATTATTCTCTTTACAACATTAAACTTCTTTTGACTAATCATTCTCCTGCCGGAATCTCATCATTCAGACTCTTGTTCCTATAGTTGAGATTAGTCCTAAGTGAATATCCCTGACTTTCCCAAAATGAATTTGCCGGATCATTATCCTTAAATACCAGTCCGAAGATTTTCTGAATTCCTTCCTTCTTCAGTGCCTTCTCTGCAGTAGAAACAAGCCTCTCTGCTATACCCATCCTACGATAATCCGGGTGAATACATAGGTGATGAACTATGGCGCGGCGTCCGTCATGACCTGTAAGGATCACACCTATTATCTGCCCTGACGCCACTGCCGCGAAGCAGGTATTGGGATTACGCTTCAAGTATCTATCAATCCCTTCCCGGGAATCATCCACAGGATTTAGTGCCCTGCGGCTCTGCTCAGTAGCATTCCATAAAGCATATATCGCATCATAGTCCTCTATAGTGATCAGTCTTATATCAAAATCTTTACTCATTTATATGCTGCTCCTTATCTATATATACATCTCCATATCTATACATTTCCAATTACCAATTGGCAGTTCACAGTCCCTTACACAATATTCTTTGAAACCCACTGCTTCGTAGCAATGTTTTGCACTTTCATTATTCTCGAATACTCCGAGGTCGATCCTCTTGGCACCTAAGTTTTCTTTTACATACTCTACTCCCAGAAGGAGAAGCTCTTTTCCATAGCCCTTTCCCCGAAGCTTGGGATCAACTATTACAAATCCGAATCTAACACTGCTGTCATCATCTTCTCTTGGATATCTTATAATAAAATGTCCTATTACATTTTCCTCTTCATCAACTGCTGTAAGTGGAAAGAATCTACCTGTTTCAATCTGTGGTGCATAATTATCTTCAATATCATTTTCTTCCAGAGGGTATTTATTAAATCTGTCAGCCGACCATTTATATAGCTCTTCCTCAGTTCTCAGCCATGTGGCAATTATGGGTGAATCTTCTTTCTTATAATTTCGTAGTTTCATATTTTTTCCTTCTTTCTATTTTTCGTTGGGTGTTTCTCTTACTCATTTACAAACCACTGGTGCATTCCAGGGCCAACATCATCATTTGGTCTTACTATAAAACCAAACTTTTTATAAAACTCTTCTTTTCCCTTTGCGGAGCATAGTGACACCATGAACTTATATCCGGGTTTTAACTG
>JAILMQ010000197.1 GCA_024692605.1 Eubacterium sp. | reverse complement strand
AAAGAGATATACATTCTGGAATACCATGGAAATGTTGGAAAGAAGGCTGTCGCAAGTAAATTCAGTAAGCTTATGCCCTCCCAGAGATATACTTCCAGAAGATGTATCATAAAATCTTGCGATCAGATTGCATATAGTTGTCTTACCACTTCCTGAATGACCAACGATTGCAGTAGTACTTCCCTCAGGGAGCTTAAAGGATACATCCTTCAGAATCTGTCTCTTGTTATCATATGAAAAGTCTACATTTTCAAATTCTATATCGAATCTCTCTGGCTTTATGTCCGTACCCCTCTCATCTAAGAGACTGCCCTCTGAGATTTCATTTAACTTATCCAAAGCATTATTAATTACTGCAAGAACATGTGCGCTGTCTGCTATCGGTTCTACACTTCCGAATATGGACATAGAGAGAAATGCTACTACTATAACAAACTTAAGCTCCATATCTCCGGCAATACCTGCATACATTACTGATATTACCATCCATGCACTGGCTGCCTTTAATGCAAAAAGGTGCAGACAGTTATAAGGAATAAATCCACATTCTATCTTTAGAGCAATCCTTTTTGCACTGGCTACCGCATCTCTAAATGATGCTATAGAAGCCCCCTCCATTCCAAAGGATTTAACTACCGGAAGCCCTCTTGTATATTCAAGTGCAGCCTGTGTAAGTCTCTCGTTTTCTGCATTTAAGACCTTTGTATTTTTACTACTGTGATACGATATCATACTAAGAAAGAGAAACGAAACAACCACTCCGAATACTGCAATAAGAGCCTCCTTCGGGCACATAACGCCAAGGAATATGAGGATACATATAAAGTTCAGATATCCTCCTACGAAGTTATCCACCATTCTTATACCCATATTTTCAAGAGTGTGCAGTCCTGTTGTAATGGCATTTAGAATTGCTCCGGTATCATTAGTTTGAAAATATCCGAGAGACACTCTTTTTAATGCTTCACCTATCTTAATTCTGTCTCTTGCGATAAGCAGATATCCTATCTTCTCATGGAATCTCGCTTTAAGATAATCAAATAGAAATCTTCCTATTGTAAGCCCAACTATAACTCCAAGACACTTAAGCCATAAATTCGAAGGGATGCTTTCTCCGGCTTTTTTAATCTCTACTATTTCGGCTATAGTAAATCCCGCATAGGCTATAGGTGCCGCTACCATCCAGGACGAAAAGAAGGAAAAAACAAATCCCAGAAAAAGGTCACCCTTAAAGTCTCCACACCATGCTATTATTCTCTTAACTGTACTGAACATTTTATCTACCCGCCTTTCCTGCAGACCATTTTCTTGCACCTATATGAGCCTGCCACATTCTATTATAAAGCGGACACTTCTCCATAAGCTCATCCTGCTTTCCTGATGCTTCAATCCTACCGTTATTTAAAACCACTATATTATCTGCTTCTTTTATGGTTGATAGTCTATGTGCTATGACAAGAAGTGTCTTATTCTTTGTAAGAGCTGCTATAGACTGCTGAAGTTTATCCTCATTTTCAGGATCCGTAAATGCCGTGGCTTCATCCAGTATTACGATAGGCGCATTTTTCAACATCATTCTTGCTATGGCAATACGCTGTCTCTCACCTCCCGAAAGTCTCTTTCCCGCTTCGCCCGCTGATGTATTATATCCATCAGGAAGCTTCAGGATAAATTCCTCACAGCAAGCCGCACGTGCCGCTACTTTAACTTCTTCGTCCGTAGCATCAGGATTTCCAAGTCTTATATTTTCAAGAAGAGAACATCTGAAGAGGAAATTATCCTGAGTAACAAAGCTAACAAGATTTGCCAGGCTTGTAACCTTCATATCCTTAATATCTACTCCACCGATTTCTATGCTTCCACCAGTGGTGTCCCAGAACCTTGCAATCAACTTGGCCACTGTAGACTTTCCTCCACCACTTGGTCCAACAAGTGCAGTAAAGCTACCTTCCGGCAGTGCAAGATTTATTCCGTGAAGCACCTCACCTTCCTTTTCATCATAGGTAAAATGCACATTTTCCAACTGAACATTATACTTTTCAGGCAGCTTCTCCACGCTCGGTTCACTAAGTGTCTTCATGTCGAAAAGCCTCTGAATCTCTTTAACTGTATACTCCATTTCTCTAAGACTATTGGAGAATACCTCAATCTTTGTCATACTTATGACCATTGACATTGCAAGCATAACCGCAAGTGCCATTTCTGAAACGGACATACTTCCCTTGTCTATCAAAAGAACGCTGATAGGAACTACTCCCAGTAAGGTTGCAGGCATAAATGCAAATGCCAACTTCATGGTAACCCAGGTATCCTTCATCCACTCTATGACGAAGTCACGATAATCCATTATTGCACCTGCATATTTCTCATAACTTACACCGGTCTTACCAAAGGCCTTTATAATCTCGATTCCCTCGATATATTCAACTATTACACTGTTCATATGAGCGTTTGCTTCCTGATACTTGGTCAGGTTCCTGCCACTTATAGAAAATGTAAGCATCATAAATACTATTCCTATAGGCAAAGCAGCAAGTGCACCAAGCGCCACTCTTATATCTATCATGCAGAGTGCAACAAAGCTGACTATAGGCAGAACCAGATGTCCCGAACCCTCCGGAACAAAATGTGCAAGTGGCGGTTCTATATCCTCAATCTTATCTACTATGATTCCTTTTATCTCACCGATTGAATGTGCATATACTTCTCCCAGTGGTGCTTTCATAAATACATCCGCAACCTTAAGTCTCATTCCTTCCAGGACATTGAATGCAACATAATGTGATATACCTGTGGATAATCCGAAGGCCAAAACCTTTATAAAATACATTCCGAGGGCTATCATTCCCCAAAATAAAACTGTTTCTTTATCTAGTCCGCCGGTCATATATGCATCAAGCATCTTGTATACACAGAAATACGGTACTATTCCTGATACCAGACTTATTACCGAAAGTATTACTGATATAACGAGCTTTGTACCACTGCCCTTCGCATAAGACAGCAGCGTCTTAAACCAATTGTCTGATGATTTCATCTCTTTTTCGTCACCTCTATCTCTTTATTTGTGTAACTGAACAATTACTTTTTTTGTTTGAAGTCCAAAGGGGTCAGTCCCATGACATCCTTAAATGCAGCTGCGAACTTGGAGGGATTATCATAACCCACACTTTCAGCCACATCCGAAACTTTCAGGCTGCTATCACTTTTTAGCAACTCCGCAGCTTTATTTATCTTGACCTTCTTTATGTATTTATATATCGGACTCCCATATATCTCACGAAAATTCTTCCTGAGTGTTGATTCCGGTATACCAAACGTTTGGGACAAAACCTCCACTGTATAGTTTTTCCCCGGAGAATCTATGATCAGCTTATGGACTTCCTTTATTTTCTCTGCCTGACCTGCCGGGATGTAGAATCTCTCATCTTTGTATAAAGACTTATCCAGCATTTTTAACCTTAGAAGAAGCTCCATAATCTTAACTTTAAAAAGATCCATTCTTATCTCATTTGGGATGTTATACATTTCTCCCAGGATATGGTCTATATGCTCATCTTTTTTCAGCAGACTATCCCTTCTGATAAAGTATTCCTCAGCAGGCAAATCAGACTTATCAGATGAACTGAATTTATCAACGATAGTCTCAATATCTATATCAATTCCCGGAAGCTCGCTCCTGATACTTTTTTCTGCTTCTCCGATTTCAAAACCTATCGTCATGCCATAGTAATAGCCATTTGGCATATGAATACGCCCCGAATGATTTATTCGTCTTCCTATCTTTAAATCACCTGATTCCATATAGAACTTATTACCCAGCAGGTTCTCATGTTCTATTCTTCCCTGCCTGCAGTGATCGATACAGAATACATTTTCCATATTCTTAAACTCAGATTCACAGGACTCCAGATGAAACTCGTCAAACATGACATATACGCCCTTCATCACCATATAGAGGGTCATATAACCTTCCCCTGTAGGCGACTGAATCCTAAGAACGTGAGCATTATCATTCTCCGCGACAGACTGAACATTTGATCCAAAGCCTTTGCTTTGAAGAACGCCACTTATCAAATTGTCTTTCATAGCACAACCTCTTTTTTTACGATTAAATATATATTATCTTTATTAGAATTATCTAACCAACAGATATAATAATGGCACATTCTTTACGAATGTGCCACTCCATTTTGTTATTTATGCTCCATTTTGTTTTAAATATTTCTATTCTGATTAAAATATTATAAGACCTATGTGATATGCAATAAATGCCAGCACAAGGGAGAATGCTGTATAGTAGCCGGCTATTATTGCTGTCCATTTCTTCGAATGATTTTCCTTATAGGTTGTACTCATCGCCATTACACAAGGCATATTGAAGGATACCGCAAAAAGGAATGCCAGCATCTCTGCCTTAGTAAAGAACTGAGGAAGTGTGCTCATTACTGAAGTATCTATACCACTCTTAGCATTAAATGCAATACTTGTAACATCTGTTGCACCACCAAAGAGAGCCCCCATAACTCCAAGCATAGATTCCTTTGCAAGCATAGATGAAAGGAATGCCATAAATGCCTGCCAGGTAAGTCCGAAGAGATGTGTCACCGGCTCTATAGCCTGACCTACTGTCATAAGTATACTTGTTTTGCCATTCCATGCATAGGAAAGCACATAGAATATTATAGAAACGATAAGGACTGTACTAAAGGCACGCTTAAATACATCCACACCCTTTATAAGTGTTGTTCTGATTATATGTCCCCATCTTGGTTTATGGTATGGAGGAAGCTCCATCACTATACCTGTTCTCTGCTCAACAGGAGAAAGTTTTTTTCCGAAGATGAGTGAAACCAGCATTATAGATATAAACATCATAGCAACTATTGCAAATGTAACTGCCATAGATCCAACCGGACCATAGAAAACTGCAGCAAGAGTAGGAATAACAGACCAGGTCGAACCACAAGGAACAGACCATATAAGCGCCATGGCAAGAAGTCTCTGTCCATAATTATCCAGAACTCTTGTTCCTGTTACACCACCCATGGTACAACCAAGTCCCATGAAGAATGCACATATACTCTTACCCTGGAGTCCAAGTCTACGCATCATATTGTCGAATACAAAGGATATACGAGCCATATATCCAACTTCTTCCAGAATTGAAAATGCAAAGTTAACACCCAGCACAAATCCCGCCATCGATAGAACGAAGAACAAAATGTTAAGCAGAACTACTGATACAAGATTAACTAAGAAAGGATGAACGTTCCAGCCATTCAGTACATTTGCTACAGGTTCACTAAGTTTTGTCGGAATCATACCGGCTATGCCCATGATAGGAGCAGCTATTACCATAGCAACCGCAAAGGCAAGAAGTACCATAACAAAGGCAAGTATCTTTCCACTTATTCTACCGGTAGCGATCTTGTCAAAACGGGATAGTTTCTCAGCTCCGTCCTTCTTCTTAAGCACTTCACTTGTCAGGTCATGAACCGCATCAAACTTACAGATACCTGATGTAAGTGCTGCCTTTTCCATACCCTTCACCTTAGTTTCAAGCTCTTTATATGCATCAGATGAAAGCTTTTTCTTAAGAATGCCCATTACATTTTCATCCGACTCCAGTGCCTTTGCTGCATACCAGAAGGATGAAACCTCTTCACTCTCAGCTGAACTTACAAGTTCCTTCACCTCTTCGTAACCAAACTTTTTTTTAATAAACTGTTCTTCGAAAACTTCCGTTGACATACTTTTCTTTTCAGCAAGAGCCTTTGATAAATCTTTCTTTAATCCATCGTAGCCTTTCTTATCTGCCGCAACAAATGGAATAACCGGAATACCAAGTTTCTTACTTAATGCATCTGTATCAATTGTCATCCCCTTATGCTTAGCAACATCCATAAGATTCAGCACAAGTACTGCCGGTACCTTTATGCCCGCATAATCAGCCATCATGTAGAGGCTTCGCTCCAGCTGCGATGCATCTATTATAATAAGGACCATATCCGCATTTCCGGAGATTATATAATCCCTTGTTACTATCTCTTCATCTGAATTTGCAGAAAGGCTGTAGCTTCCGGGCAGATCTGCAACAAGTATCTCTTGTCCATCTACCGTAAATGTACCTTCTTTTTTCTCAACTGTTTTTCCAGGCCAGTTACCAACATGCTGCCTAAGTCCTGTGAGTCCATTAAATATGGTGGACTTACCAGCATTTGGCTGTCCAAGTAAAGCTATCTTCTTCATCACATTTCCTCTTTCTAATCATATTATTCAACTACGATGCATGCCGCATCTTCTCTATTAAGCGCGATCATAGAATCACGACTATATATGAGAACCGGCTGCTTACGTCTGTTTTTAAAAACCTTTATAATTCCACCCGGAACAATTCCTATAGATACTGCGCGACTTATCATATGACTGTCACCATCCATAGATAAAACCCTGCCCTGGTATCCTTCCTTAGTATCAGTAAGTTTCATCCTATTCCTCCTTGGTAAAAACATATTGTTATATATATTTAACTTGTGTATAATACATATAACCATATAGGATTTCTATACCAATTTAGATAAAAAAGGTTCATTTAGCATCAATATTCGGAGGGACACGCATGGCGCAGCAGGAAGAATTCTCAGCGGCAGTAAAAGAAATGCTTTTATCAAAAAATGAGATAAGAGAACTGAAAGCAGATTACGAAACGGGAAGCATAAAGATTACCATTTTCCCCATCACTGCAGGAATATTTCTCTCTCTAAACGAAGAGAGCGGAGCCTCTATCCCTTTTGATGAGAAAATATATAACTATGAACTAACAACCATTAATCAATGCCTTACCGGAAGATGTGAATTTAAGCATCCCGGAGAAGCTGTAAGCTATATATCCCCACAGCTCACATGCATTGCAAGAAAAAGGCGAATGGATGCGTTCTACTACCCATTGGGAAATTATACTGGACTGGAGATAAGTATCATAGAAAGCCTGATAGATGAAACTACAAGGGATTTTCTTAGTAATTTTTCTATCGATATGGATATTCTGATATCGAAGTATTTAAACCAAACCGAAACCTTTATTGGTAAAACCGATGCAAGACTACTTACTTCATTCAAAGAACTCTATCAGCTACTTTCCACAAGGAATCTGGGGAGAATCCGTCTCAAGGTTTTCGAAATATTTGAACTGCTTATTTCAGAAGACGTCGTATCTCCTTCCAAGTCAAACTACCTTACTTCCGGTCAGGCAGCTATGGCAAGAAGAACACATGACATCCTGACAATGGACCTCAGCAAACATATAGCTGTTCGCGAGATTGCTGAGGAATTGGGAGTAAGTGAAACAAGTCTCAAGAATTATTTTAAGGAGGTATATGGTTCATGCATATCCGACTATATGAAAGAAAAAAGAATGAAGTACGCCGCAGACAAACTGCAGAATACTTCACTCTCTATTCTTGATATTTCAAATAGCATCGGATATTCAAATCAAGGTCGCTTCGCAAAAGTCTTTCATGACTACTATAAATGTAAGCCGCTGGAATACAGAAGGAATCACTCCCCATGTAGATAATTCAATTTATAAATCTATACTTCTTTACTCTCTGTTATCCTTCAGGCTTTCTACAAGATTCACTTTTCCAACCTTGCCTCTCAGGAGAAGCAGTGACAGAACATAACTGATTAATATAAGCATAATTATCTTTATTACTGAAACCGGATAAATAAGTGTTTCTATATAAGTTTTATACATTGAAACATTTGCATCGAATACAGCCTTCGTTCCATATACACCTAGTACTATACTTAGTATGATTGCAATCGGAATAAGGAAGTGATAGACATTTGTAACCATTCCATTTATCTCTTTGTTTCTATATCCGAGAACCTTTAGCATTGAAACTGAGGATTCGGATTCTGATATCAGAACGCTTACCATCATGTAGACTACTATTACGCAGATAGCGATTGCAAATATTTCCAGTATTCCAACTATATCCTGCATACCGGTTTTTACCTCGTCTATCTGATCTGCCAGTGACTGCTTTGTTATGGTTTTTGCAAGTTTTTCCTCGTCTATATCTATAGCTTCATCCGACATTATGATGTTATAACAGTCTTCAGGCATATCCAGAAGCTCTGCCACATTTTCCCTTGAACAGTAGATAGCGGACTGAGAATCATTTTCGATTACATCAGTAATTTTAACTTTATATTCATCCAGGGAGATAGGATTAATAAATGATATCTCATCCCCCTTTTCTACTCCAAATGCAAGGGACGCCATAGTCGTTATGTAATAATGACTTTCATCAAATTGTAACTCATTTCCATCTGCATCACTAAAATTGATATATTTCGCATCATCTATTCCCAGAAGCATTATCATGTCATCTCTATCCTTAACTTCAAAGGTGCTTCCAAGTATAGGACTTCCTTTATCAGGTTCGCCCATCTCAGGAGTTTTAAGAAAATATTCATATTCAAAGCTTCCTATCTGATCTACCGTATTATTCACATAGGAATCCATCGAATCAACACACGTTAAACAAAAGCTATAGAGCATTCCCCCAAAGGCAAGTCCGACTATAACTATAATGCTTCGTCCTGGCTTCCCAAGAATCTGTCTAAGTCTATACCTGCTCTTTACTGAAAGAGGACTCTTCTTCATCCTAAGACTTCTTCCATTTTTACCTGAACTTCGACCTGATATCATGGTGATAACATCTGTCTTCATAACTTTTGCAGCGCTAAGATAGACAGCTAAAGTATAGAGAACGACAGGAACTGCTATAGATAGTATTATATCTGTCGGCTTGATTGAATAATTTACCGGAACTGCTTCAATCTTATGGAACAGCTGACTGATTAGTGCCTTGCCAAATATTTTTGTCGCAACAAAACCTATTATGAAGCCTAAACTTGCAGGAAGTAGTCCATAGAAGCTGTAATGTCGGGAAAGCACCTGCTTCTTATATCCAAGAGCTATAAGTACACCTATCTGTCTTCTATCCGCCTTAATCTTTCTTCCAATAACTACAGATATGATCACTGCTATAAATATAACAAATATAACAACTACTATGTTCATCATATTTACTGACTGTTCACACTCAGTAAGCGCTGTTGTAATACGAGTATTAGAATCAGCTCTCATGTATGACAGCATGGTGTATTTTTCATTTATCTCTTTTCTTACTTCTTCTATTTTATCTGCATATTCTTCACTGGTTTCATCTATATTAGAGGAATCTTCTTCAACATTATGATAGATAATGCTGTAATACTCTTTTGTAATCCCCTTATCTTCAATCATTTTTTCATAGGTTTTATCACTCACTTCTGCGATGCCAAACTCTGATTTGATTGCAAATGTATCTGTAGCCTCTTTGATAGGAAAAAGATAGTCCGGTCTTTCAAAATCTCCAACCAGAATATATTCATTTTCGCCTAAATTTACTGTGTCGCCATGACTCAGTCCATTTTCGGTCATAAGCCCTGTATTTAAGATGATTTTATCATCCCTTTCTACATCATTTCCGTCTGACATCTTATAGAGGTTGATCTTATCCATCCTCTTCATTACACGGACTGTATAATTCTTTTCCTCAAAATCAATATAGGTCTGTCTCTCAATCGTTATATCGTACTTCTCCTCCAGTTCATTTATATCCTCATCTGATATTTCACTTAGAGTAGTAAACTGCGCATCCTCAACATGGTAATCCTTGTAAAATAGATGCAGATCATCAAGAAGCTTAACTGCAGCTGCGTCAAATCCCAGATAAAGCATTACCGAAAAGCCTGTCAGAAGAACTGTACATATATAAAACGAAAGATTCTTTTTTATATTTCGTATATATCTCTTTCTTAGTGTCAT
>JAILMQ010000188.1 GCA_024692605.1 Eubacterium sp. | reverse complement strand
AAAGTGTTATTATTACATGTGCTTCTGCACTCGTTGCATGTTCTTTGTGGTTGGTTTATTTTCTTGTAAGAAAATTCAAAAGTAAAAAGAAAGCCGACTCCTAAGAAGTCGAGACGATAGATGTTTTGGACGATTCATTAATGTAGATGTGGCTGAATCTTACCATAAAAGCCTCCATGGAATGGTACACCGTATATTTGTTTATACGGTGTACTTTTAAGTTTAAATATCTTGTAAATGATACATTTGTAGATATGAAACTCACTGAAATACCAGTGGCAGTTGTATTTGCTGTTTTTGTAGCAACTATAATACTCTTTATTGCGCTCGTAATGATGTTCTTCAGGAAGAGTGTAATAGAAATGCGAGGAAGCCAGTTTGAAGGCAAATACAAGCCTTGGAAGGCTATTACGAAGGAAGGTTATGTGACAATAGCTGTGTGTTTAACAGTGATGGGGATGCCTGCTGATGATATAATGCTAAGACATATCGTGATTTCACCATTTGGGTGGAGTTGCGATATGTCTTTTTTGGTTGACACAAAGTTAAACTTTAAGCAATATATAACCATACTTAGTTTTACTTGTATAAAATAATTGATAGTATAGAGGTGATGAAGATGAGTAAATATATAAAAAGACAAAGAGAAATAGCAGGGTTAACGCAGGAAAAGCTTGCGGAAAAGATGGGGGTGACTCCTCAAGCGGTTCAGAATTGGGAGAGTGGTAGAACAAGAATAGACTGGGGAAAGCTCTCAACCCTATCGGAAGTTCTTAATGTCCCAAGAGAAATAATAGTAAATGAACTTCTTATAGAAGAAGATAATGAAAATAAGAATCTTGATAATTGGCCTTCTTTTCTCTTTGATGATGAAACCAATAAGATAATTGACACATTACATCTGAACCTCGCTCAGCAGGATTTGTTTGGATTGCTCTATATCTATGATTCTGAGTATGTAAAGAAAAAGATTCTGGATTTCTATACCCTTGAAGATGATTTAAAGAAGATTCCTTATGGGTTTATTGATAAGGTTGGAAGTATACAGTTTATGAATCAGGCTGATGGTCTTCATCAGGTGGTTAAATATGTGAAGGCAGACTTCCTGATGAGAGTTCTAAAGCTTAACCCTGAAGTTGAGTTTAATATTAAGAGATTGTCAAAAAATCTTATATGTGAATTTGTTGATAGCGGATATAAAGAAGTTGATGACACAGATAGCTTTGATGAAAGATTCGAAGGAGATGATGCGTTTTATTTAAGGATTTCAATGAGAAAGGCTCGGATAATGCTTCCGCTTTTAAAGAAATATGGTCCTGTGCATATTACAGATGACAGGTGGGCTAATCCTATAAGAGAAGATATTCCGGAGGATGTGCTTGCTGGGATACTTGAAATGTGTTGTTTTAAGTCGGATCTCTTTAAAGATGGATATTACAAGGATACATACAACATTACTTCTGTGAGACATGGGCTTGAAGAAATAACAGACTATTATGAGGATAAAGAGAAAAAATGGTTATGGAAGATAAATGAGAAAGGAGAGAAACTGCTTGAGTGGTTTCAGGATGGATAACTATGAAATATAATACAGAAGTCTTAATAGACGGAGAAAATATGAGTCATAAAAAAGCAGATCTTATTATGCAGATAGCTGCATCGCAGGGTGCCCTTTATGAGAGCAGAGTGTATGGAAGGCAGAAGGATCAAAGAACAAGAGGCTGGACTGATAAGGCAAAAAAACATGGGATAAAGGATATACGTTTATATGGCGGTCCGAAGAAAAATAAGGTCGATAACAAAATAAAAAAAGATGCAAATCGGATAATGTTCAATAATAAGAATGTAGATATATTCGTGATAGCTACTTCAGATAGTGATTATATAGAAGAAATTAAAAATCTCAGAATGCATGGAAAACGGGTGGTTGTCGTTGGCTCAAAACAGGCTCCTGCTTCACTTCGAGAGTCATGTAATAAGTTTATTGAAGTATAATATAAAATTAACGGGATACCGTGGCCATCACCTGAGTGGTGTGGTTGCAGTATCCCGTTTTTTTCATAGCACATTATAAGTTACTGAATTTTTATCCAAAAAACTCTACGGCATCCTCATATGTAGTTACATAGGTTGTTTTAATCCCAACAAAATTAAAATACTTTGATGTGGAACGAGCAATAAGCTCATCATCATC
>JAILMQ010000174.1 GCA_024692605.1 Eubacterium sp. | reverse complement strand
TACGCAATATCTTTTTTCCGCATCAGCTTTTGCTCTATATAATGCTATATCAGCTTTCTTAAATATTTCAGAATATCTCTTTTCTTCCCCTCTATAAACTGCAATACCGATACTGGTACTCACCTTCATATCTTTATCTGGAAGCTCTACTACTTCTGAAATGTTCTTTATTATTTCATCCGCTATTTCAGCAGCAGCATCTTCATCATAGGTATTCTTAATAAACAATATGAATTCATCTCCACCAAAACGTCCTGTGAGATCATTCTCAAATCTTTTCAAAAGATAATCCGCAAATTGGATAATAACTTTATCCCCTATGTCATGGCCATAATTATCATTTATCGACTTGAACTTATCGATATCCATAATCAGCAATAGTCCCTTATCACACGCTTTGTCTTCCAGGAATTCATCTATTTCTCTAGTCAGAGCCCCCTTGTTTCTAAGTCCTGTCATTGCATCTGTATCTTTCTGAATACGGATTTTTTTAGTCAGGACAAACTCTTTTACACGTATAGAATTCGCAACTACATTTAGAAAACATCCTATAATTGTATATGATATAACATTGGAGTCACAAGCAGAAATGCAATAAATGTCGTTGCATTATGTTCAGGATTATTCATGCTTATCAAGCACCCAAACAGGAACAGACACGACATAGAAAGATATATAAGAAGCTGGGCCGCCAGCGAGTCTTTCTCTAATACGAAAAATAAAATGCCATATCCTCCAAACTTCAAAGTTTGAACCATACGCATCTTTTTTTAGTTCATTGTACTCTTCTTTTTCAATTCCGCAGTAGAAATAATATCTACGAATAGCCTTTAATATTTTCATATACAATCTTTCCATCAGAATCAGATTTAGCTTGAGGCTATGGGCATATCACTAATCATCAACAGGTATCAGACAATTATATCCCTCGAGAGCATCCTTCAGCTTAAGATCATAACGATTTTCAAAAAAGCTGCACTTGAAATCGTCATGAGCAAGCAGACTGTTATTAAGTTCCAGTGCCGAAACTCTGCAACCTCCGAGACACTGTCGGAAGAATTTACAGGAACCGCATTTGGAATCATATTCGGCAATTCTATGAGCACCGGTGCAATTGGCTGTCAGATATCTACTCTCCTGAAGGATATCCTTAAGTCCGGTTTCAAAGGCATTTTCAAATGTTTCATTATGAGCTAAATATACTCCTGAACTTGGAGTACATGGATAAATGCCGCCGTCCGGCATAATAGTTATATAACTTCGTGCTGTAGAACAACTTGGTCTGTAAGGGCTGTATTCCGAGCTTGGACAGGATACTGCTGTGAGAGAATATGTTTTATCCTTTGACGACACTCTGGCAAACTGCCACATATTAAGTGTCATGCTCCTTTCCTTTGAAGCATAGTATCTGCAAAGCTCAACCATCTCATCATAATATTCGTCCATAGGCATGGTTGTATCTCCGGCATGATGTTGCCATCTTGGAGACTCACTGGTACGAAGGACCCTTAACTCCCAGATTCCCAATGCTTCCATCTTATCCAGAGTTTCGTGAAGGGCCGGGAGATTTACACGATTGACATTTGTGGCAATGCGTACTTGAAAACCATAATCAACACAGAGCCTGATTTTTTCCAAAAGACCTTTTTCCGCTCCCTCTCTTCCACGCATCCAGTCATGAAAACCGGCACCATCATATGAGATATTAAACTGCATACCCGGGTCGATCTTCTGAAGTCTGTCCAACATCTCCGGTGTAATAAAATAACCATTGGTATAGATACAACGGATATGCATACCCTTATCATATATATACTGAATAATATCTATAAATCTCGGATGCATCATAGGCTCTCCGCCGGTGATCTTAAAATCCAGAACCCCACAGCTTTCAGCCTCGTCTATTATCTTTTTGCAGTTTTCAAAGCTCATTTCCATTCGGATGATTTCATTATCTGCCGCTTCATAGCAGTGCAAGCAATTAAAATTACAATAAGTGGTAAGCACCAGTGCCATATGTGGAACGTAACGATTATCATATTTTCTGGCCATCCTGAATCTCTCAGTAGCTTCTCCTTCCTTTGCCTCTCGAATCAATCCCATATAAAGAAGACTCCGCAGTAACTCGGAGTCTTCAATATCTGTCTTTCCATCACACCTTTTCAGCAGGGAATATTCCTCCTCACTCAGGTGCTGCATATTATCTGAACCATCTCGGACATATGCATACGGAATAAGCCACCAAGACCGCAAACATATATAATTAAGTACATAGCGGTTCATTGGTAATACCTCCCGTGTCAATTAGAAATGACAAACCTTTGAAGGTGGTTCACAACCACAAGTAACAGATGTACAGCAGCCACCGGCTACCTTATCAAGATCAGCATCACTTACTGCACTATCCTTGATGCCATCAACAAACTTCATAACATCCTTTGGATCTGCATCACAGCCATTCTCCTTCAGAAAATCTGCCAATTTTCCTTCCTTAGTAGCTGCTATAAACTTTTCCTTAAGTCCATCATTTCCTATAACCTCTTTGTAGAGTTCCTCAATTGTCTTCATATAGAATACCTCCTCTAATTCAATCTGTGTAACCACTGCATTATATTATACCATAGACTATATATACAAGCAATTGTGTACTTGTTTTTTATACAACACTTGGAAATTCACCGGGATAAGCGTATCGGAGCAGCTCATATCCTATTCCTGCCAATCCATAAAACATTGTAACGTTATTATTTGGAACATAACCTGTAAATCCTAAACGGTAAACTCCATTTACTTTCCTTGATTCAAGAAGTGTTGTAAGCCTCTTTTCAGCAGATAAAGTATCTCCTGTCTCCAGATAATATTCAACAACAGACATTTCTCCACAACATAGATGGTCTAAAGAATAGTACTCACGATTATCCACAACTGCTGCCGCTCTCTTAGAAAGACCATCGATAATGTCATTATTTATCCCTGCCTGTTTCAATCTGTAAAGTATGATTCCCATGCCCTCAGCACCGTAACAGTTGCCACCGGATGGTCTGTTATTGCCCGGAACCCTGAGGTCTGTCCAGTTCATTAGTTTTTCATTATAGCTTCTTTCTTCGAAGGAAAGTGCCACCTCAGCATCCGAAGCATACTTGTCGGTTCCGAGAAGCAGATCTGCCCTGAGATATGCCTCGGCAATTCCCATCATACCATGAACCGCTCCAGATATAGGATAAGGTTCATCCAATGTATTCCAAAGGACTTCTCCCCTGTATTTGAGACTTCTTAACTCTGATAGTCTGTCAGCAAGGCGTTTCACCAGCTCTCTGATCTTTTCATCAGTATAAAATTCCTCATAACGACAAAGGGTTGATATCAGTCCTGAAATCCCCTGTGCCTTGTCCGTTTTTGTCAGTTTATGAGGATTGATTTCCATCGCCAGGTTCTTCCCCTTGATAACAAGATTACTATATGTTCCCTCCAGGATATGATTTACTATAATCAGGGTTCTTAGTATTCCTGCTATACCATCACCCTCTCCGACGTTATACTTATATTCGTCAAACTGCTTTTCACTAAAAAGTTCCGAGGATATATATCTCTCCAGTCTTTTCATAATACTTTCGAGACATATACGTGCCTTTTCCTTTAATTGACCATCCTCTGCCGTAACATACACTGCCGCAAAAAATACCGCAAGACCGGCAACACCGGAATAAAGACCCTGATTCATAAATGCAGCCGTCGGAGAACCCGGCATAAAACCAAGCCATACCGGTTCCCCGTTTTCAAACCATATCGCACTATCATATATCTGATTCATTATGCACATTGCTTCAGTGTACGCTTCTTCGGGAGTCAGATATTTTTTACCCTCTGCCTTAGCCGGAACATTTTCAGTTTTCTTCTTGGATATAGACATGAACCGATGCATAAAGCTTATCTCAAAATCCATATCCTTTTCGTTCATACTATCTATCAGTTTCAGTGCCCTTTTCACGGGAGTTTCTATAGCAAAATCCTTGACTGTTTCCTCACCCTCACACCACAGCGATGTACTATTTCCATAGGTGTAAAAAAATGGAATGTTGTTTTCCAGAAGCGCCTTTATCTCATAGTCCTTTACTGCTTCCGGAAGCTTCTCTCTCATTTTTCCCAAAACCTCAGGAAGCTTCTGTAGCTGAGATGCATAATAATCCTCCGACTCATATCTATATGAACTGTTGAGTCTGCTGGTTATTTCATAATAACCCTGAGTTCCACCTATGATTATCCTAAAAACCGCATCTGAAAAAAGGGTTTCTATATCCTTTTTGAGATTATCCCTTTGCTCCATGCAGCGATGGTATAGAGAGATAAAACCATCTGTAAATTCATCCTTATACCCAAGGACTGAAGGTCTGCGACCACTTACAACCGGCGCACTACCTTCTTCATCTGTATTGAAAAGTATGCTGTATTCCCGTTCTATGTCATTCTTTTCATCCTCATACCTTACATTTAGCAAAGAGGAGCCAAAAAGAGAATTCTTTATCTTTCGAACATCATTACTTTCATAAATTACCGAACCCGGATAATCGATTTTTTCCTTTTCAGGATAAAGCAGAGTTTCAAGATCGATAAGAGCCAGTCTGTTTCCCACCGCAAAAAGATTTTCATTGTGCATATCACGACTTCCCAGAGCTTTGATAACTGCTGCAACTCCACCAAGAGAATAATAGTATTGCTTAGCCTCTTCATCACCCTCACAGACTCTTTTCTCAAGAAACTCTGAAATACCGAATTCATCACTCACAGCATAGGCCTTTGGCACACAGATAATATCTTCAAAGTACCGGTTCATAAATATATAAGCTGCCGCATCTACCTTGCAGTTGTGAGGTTTATATATCATCCTGCCGGCATCTGTTTCCAGGATAACGGTACATTTTCCGTGATTGTGTGGATCGCCGGCTTCGCTGTAATCGGTAATTACAGAATAGGTTCTGCCATCAAATATGCACTCGCATATCTCCTTTCTATGAAGACTCAGGTTTCTGAAAAGGGTGATAAAAAAATCTTCACAGTTCTGCATGATAGTTTTTATCAATTTCTGCATACTTTCAGGAAGGATTATTTCTCCTTTTTCCAGTTTTTCAAGCAGCACAGGTCTCATCTTTATACGTTCCTGCTCTGTGATCATTCTTGGATCTAAGGCTGCGAAGGGATTCTCATCCTTAATAAGTTCAGCCATCTGCTTCTGCATATAATCTCCGGTCACAAAGGTTAACCGTTCAACTAATGACTGACGAAGTTTATCCTCTGTTTTTTCTCCAATAAGAAAACCACCTTCAGCATTTTTAAGTTTTGTAAGAATACTGTCTATCTCAGGCATAAAATAATCCAGATAGCTTACCATAAGAATCTCCCTTCTGAAAAATGCTGATTTCATTCTACATTGTCACCACCCGTAATTGCAATATCTAAGCCCTGATTTAGGTTGCAAAAGTTGAAAAAACATAGTCACAATGTTATACTTTTTTTGTCTTTATTTGTTGGAATGATTACACATTTGGTGCTTATTTTACATATAAAAAAGGGTGATTTGATTTGGAAAAAAAAGATCTTTTCAGAAAAAAAAATATGGAAAAGGCTTCTACTCAGCAAGTACTTGATGACAACATCCACGTAACCTGCATCAGTGCATGGTTTATCGTCGCAGCCGGGGCTTTTCTTCTCATTGCTCTCATCATATGGGGATTCATATACAAAATAAATGAAACTGTCCCTACTGCGGTTCAGTGTCAGGACAATGTTCTCTCCATATATATACGCGATACAGATGTTGTTTCCGTACGTTCCGGTTCATTTATAACTATCGATGATAAAGATTACAAGCTGGACGATTTCGGAGACCGTGTATACATGGAAGAAAATGTACCGGATGAAATACGTCATATACTGCCGGATTCCGATTGTTATCGTATGGTAACGATACCATGCGAACTGGATGACGGATATTATAAGATACCTCTTAACGTTGGAACAATCCGACCTCTGGAACTGTTAATAGGAGGAGACTGAATTCACCATGAGTAAAACCATCGGAAAACCTATCACCAAGGGTGTTGCCAAGGTTCCTGTTTTCATACAGATGGAAACTATGGAATGTGGAGCTGCATGCCTTGGAATGATTCTGGCTTATTATGGAAAATGGGTTCCTCTTTCCAAGTTGCGCAATCTTTGCTCTATTTCCCGTGATGGTGCCAGGATGTCTACAATTGCGCGTACGGCACGTTCACAGGGACTTAAAGCTCAGGGGTATCGTTATGGTCTCGAGGGTTTTTTTGAAAAAGCCACATTTCCCTGTATCGTCCACTGGGATTTTAAACACTTTGTTGTTGTCAGAGGACGAAGAGGAAATAAAGTATATATCAATGATCCGGCCCGAGGCGCTATCACTATAACATTAAAAGATTTTGATGAATCGTATACCGGTGTTTGCGTCTGTTTTGATAAAGGAGAGTCTTTTGAACCCTCCGACAAACCCTTTAGTGTTTCGGACTATATTCTTAAAAACCTTGGACACGCCGCCCCTGCATTTGCATTTGTACTCTGTGCCTCCATCATAACGGCAATGGTCTCTGCATTTGTTCCGGGTCTTTCTAAAGTACTGGTGGACCGGGTTCTGACTGAAAGATCTGTTGGCTGGCTTGCTCCAACCGTAATCATAATGTGTCTTTTATGCCTGATCCAGCTTATTGTCGGCTGGGTTCAGGCTGTTCATCAGATGAAACTCTTCGGTGTTCTTGCCGTGCGCGGAAGCACCCGATTTATGTGGCATATCCTGAAAATGCCATCAGAATTCTTTTTCCAGCGTATGGCAGCTGATCTTCAGCAAAATAAAGAATCCGCTGAAACCGTCGCAAATACATTTATCACTATGATTGTACCTATGATGATTAACGGCGTAATGATGGTAGTTTATCTTATCTTTATGTTCCAATACAGTCTGGTACTATCTCTGATTGGTCTTTTTTTCGTCGCAATAAATGTACTCCATACAAAGTACATAACAAATCGTAGAATTAATCTTACACGTGTTATGAGGCGCGACTATGCAAAGCTTATGAATTCATCCATGGAGAGTGTAAGTATGCTGGAAACCATCAAGGCAACCGGTGCAGAAAATGTGTTCTTCGGCAGATGGAGCGGCTATCAGGCAAACCTCAGCAATCAGATGACACGTATCGATAAGGAAACATATATACTCAGTAATCTTCCCGAAAGTCTGACTAAGCTTTCCTCTGCGGTTATTCTCTGCATAGGAGTTTTCTTTATCACCCAGGGACATTTTACAGTGGGAATGGTTATGGCATTTCAAAGCTACCTGAATGCTTTCCTGAAACCTGCTCAGATGATGATCAATTCCGGGCAGCAGATTCAGGAGATGCGCACAGATATCGAACGTATCGAGGATGTAATGGATTATCCGGAGTATGATGTTTTCCTTGAGGATGATTCTCCGGAAGAAGAATACTCAGAACAGGCATATGAAAAACTCAGCGGAAGCATCGAGTTATCACATGTCACCTTCGGTTACTCGAAGGTGGAGGACCCAGTCATAAAGGATTTCTCTCTTAAGGTGGAGCCCGGACAGAGTATAGCTATTGTCGGAGCATCAGGCTGTGGAAAATCCACGATACTGTCTCTTATTTCGGGACTGTATAGTCCATGGGAGGGACAGGTGCTTTTTGATGGAAAACCACTGAGCCAGATATCAAAATATGTATTTCATGGTTCTCTCTCAATGATTGACCAGAGGATTTCTCTCTTTAGAGATACTATAGCCAATAATATCCGTATGTGGGACAGTTCCATTGATAATTTCGAGATAATAATGGCAGCAAATGACGCCAGAATCCACGAAGAAATCATCAAAAGAAAAAAAGGGTACAATGCTTTCATTTCAGAAAACGGAAATGAGTTTTCCGGCGGTCAGAGACAGCGCCTGGAGATAGCAAGAGCACTTGTAACCGACCCCACCATTGTCATCCTCGATGAGGCCACCAGTGCACTGGATGCCGCCACTGAAAATGAGGTAATGAAATCCATCAGAGAAAGAGGAATAACCAGCATAATAGTAGCTCACAGGCTATCAACAATCCGCGATTGTGACAAGATCTTAGTGTTGGATCAGGGTGAGATTGTTGAACAGGGAACTCACCAGGAACTGATGGCAGCAGATGGACATTACAGTGCACTAATTCATAGTAATTAAGGAGGACTTTCATGGGATTCTTTGATGAACAGGTCCGAAAAAGACGTAAAAATGATGATGATATGTTTATCGGAGCATACAAAAGGCTTTCCGAGGTTGTAGGTGGAACCGGGGTCTGGCAGGATTTTGAAAACCTTGAGACACTGACTCACTCTGTAGCCGAGGAACTTGCCCTTTATTTGAATGTAAAATTTCCTAATACTACAACTCAGGACATGAGTGTAGAACAGTATCTCGAAGACGTATTCCGTCCGCAAGGTATTATGTGGAGAAGAGTCCGTCTGAAGGACTCCTGGTTTCGCAGTTCTGTTGGTGTAATGCTGGGAACCCTTAAGGATGGCAGACACACTATACTTGTCCCTTCAACCGGAAATGGTTATACCTACCGCAATCCTGACACAGGAAAAAGAGAAAGAATCACAAAAGAAACTGCTGCGAAGCTGAGTGATAGTGCCCTTCTGATGTATCGTTCACTTCCGCTTCGAAAGATAAATAATACCGATATTCGTAATTTTATTCAGAAGTCGCTTTCTTTTAAGGATATCATTATATACACACTGGCTACATTTGCAATCATGCTCATCAGTATGATCATTCCCGTTGCGACAGAAACTCTTATCTCTACACAAAGAAATATAATCGGTATATTTATTATAATGGCTCTTACTATAGCATCCGGTTTTATGATAACACTTATACGAGCTCTTATGCTCCCTCGTATCATGACCGAGGCTGCAGTCCCATTACAGGCAGCATTTATGATGCGTCTTTTAACAGCACCTATGGATAAGATCAGAGGCTTTGCCGCCGGAGATCTCGGTCAGCGAATCGGAACTATGTATGATAATCTGCGCATACTATTCAGTATGGTTCTGTCCTTACTTCTGACAGCAGCCTGCTCTCTTGTATGCTTTATTCAGATGTTTATAATATCACCGGCTCTGGGAGGCATTGCTCTGGGGCTTGTATTGACACTGTTTATTCTGTATTACAGAGTGATCATCCGACAAGCAGATGTCAGCCTGAAAAGAATGAATGCAAAAGCTGAAGAAGCCGGTCTTACCTATAATCTTATCGATAACGTTCAGAAAATAACTGTAACCGGCTCCGAAAAAAGAGCCTTTTCAGCATGGGCAGATATATACCGGGATTCCGTTTCCTCACTGTATAATCCGCCTCTTTTTGTCAAGGTATTTCCTATTCTCACACCTACTCTACTGCTGGCAAGTAACATACTGATGTTTATTGTAGCCGCAAATACACAAACAACACAGAGTACATTTTATGCTTTTACTGCATCTTTTGCCATTGTTTCAGGTGCGCTGGCAGTGATTCCGGAAAACACTTTGAGCTTTGCAAATGTTATTCCTATGTTTGATATTCTTCGTCCACTTATGGATATCGAACCGGAGATAGATGGCGCCAAAGAATTACCGGTTCGTTTGAAAGGAAACATACATCTGCAGAACATTACATTTGGATATATAAAAGACATGCCTCCGGTTATACAGGATCTTTCCATGAAGATAAATGCCGGAGAATACGTTGCAATAGTCGGTGCTACCGGCTGTGGAAAATCCACCATCATGAAACTGCTTCTGGGCTTCGAGCGCCCCGAAACAGGCGAGATATATTATGACAAAAGTGCCCTCAGTTCATTAAATGTAAGCGCACTTCGAAAACAGATAGGAACAGTACTCCAGAACGCTGAAGTACTACAGGGTACTATATTTGAAAATATAACTGTTTCAGGGAAAAATCTCACCATGGAGGATGCATGGTGGGCTGCAGAGCTGGCAGGTATCGCAGATGACATCCGAAAAATGCCCTTAGAAATGAATACTCCTCTTGCCGCAGGTGGCAGAGGAGTATCAGGTGGTCAGAAACAACGTCTTATGATTGCAAGAGCTATTGTTACAAAACCAAAGATTCTTATTTTCGATGAGGCAACCAGTGCCCTTGATAATATAACTCAGAAAGCCATCTTTGATGCTATCGATCAGATGAATTGCACAAGGATCGTCATTGCCCACAGGCTGTCCGCGGTTCAGAGCTGTGACCGTATACTATGCATGAATCACGGTACCATCATTGAGCAGGGAACCTATGATGAACTGATCGAACTGGACGGATATTTTGCACAGCTCGTGAAAAAACAGATGATATAAGTAAGTGAGTTTTATTGAGGAAGCATTATTCCTCCAAAATATTCAGGTACACCTTTGCTGTCGTTTAGGATGAACCCTCTCGGTTTAAGCGTTATATATGTTCCATCAGCCTTTCTTGCACGATAGGTAATAGAATATAGCACCGGTGTTCCTTCTAAAATAGACTCAACTGCTTCTACGTATTTATCTACATCTTCGGGATGTACACAACCTTTCCATATATCTTCGACATTATACATATAATCCGTCGGTAGTCCGAAATCACTAATTGCAGTTAGTGACCATCTGGAAAAATTGTATTTAAGATCAGTTAGGAATATATATCCATCTCCGGCAACAGTATGCAAAGCTCCATATAACCTATCGAGCTTCCGCATTCTATCATCAGGAATCATCTGATTACTTTCTTCACGCTTCCTGATTTCTCCCATAATATTTCCGGACTTTAAATCTTTTTTGTTTGCATACATACGGCCATCAGCTCGGTTGTATACTTCCTGAAAGCTCCTGTCTACTCCGGGATTATATTTCGCCATACCACACGCCACTACAGGTCCGGTTCTAAAACGTCCGTTGTCAGCAGATTTTTGTTTTAAAATCTCAAGTAAGCTTTCACGATTCAAAAAATCGTCTCCGGTAAGTATAACGGCAAACTCATCTCCTCCAACCCTGTAAACCGAGCTATCCTCGAAAATCTCACATATCATACGACATGCCTTTTGTATGGCTTCATCTCCGAAGCTATGTCCTCTTGTATCATTTATTCGTTTAAGATCATTTATATCACACATAATGACGCCAAACACCGGATCATACTCACCGGTATTTATCACGCTGTCTATTTCTTTAACATGCTCAGAAAATGCATTCTTATTTTTTATTCCTGTTAATTCATCAAGTCTTGCCAGGCGCTGTGCGGATTGAAGCAGTTTTTCCTGTTCTTCCCTGTCAAGAAACTCTGACTCAACATTTTTGATACAACCCAGTATATGTTTCTTGTCATCGCACAAAATACTGAAATGACAAACATGCATTATCTTTCCGTCCAGCACAAACCTGAAAACTATCAGACTGGAATTGTTTTCTTCCAGCTTTTTCAGTATTTTTTCTTTATCTATAAGGCTAAGTACATAATCCAGATCTTCAGGATGCACTGATCTTTTTGCCTGTTCAAACAAAAACGAGAAGAAATCATTTTCCGGTTTCTATTTCCACATAATACAAACTATCAAACTGCTTTGCCAGCGTATGTGATACCTGATCAAATGCTAAATTATCTATATTCATATTTGCCCCCTTTATTAAATTATTCCTTCGCCCCTATGTATTATTATATCATATCAAGGAGTATTTTTTCGAGCATTGAATTTGACTCTGATTATCCGTTAATGTAAAATACAAAACGTTATGGAAAATTTTATCTTTAGTTTAAATGCAACAATACCTGTTTTTCTGGTCATACTTCTTGGTTATATTCTAAAAAAGCTTCATCTGATAAATGAAGAGTTTGTAAATATAACTAACAAGTATGTTTTTAAGGTCGCACTTCCTGTGATGCTATTCAAGGATCTTGCTTTTACAGATATCACCTCTAATATCAATGGAAGATTCATATCCTTCTGTATTGTCATTACATTTATAATGTTTCTGCTTACCTGGCTTCTTACTTACCTGATTTTAAAGGACAAAAGTATGGTTGGAGCTTTTACACAAGCGTCCGTAAGGAGCAGTGCCGCTATTTTGGGTGTTGCTTTTGTGGAAAACATCTGTGGTGATGCCGGGATGGCACCACTGATGATAGCATCTGCCGTACCATTCTTTAATGTTCTATCAGTTGTTATACTTGTATTCTCTGCCGATATGGGAAAGTATTCTGACAGCCCGGACAGTTCTTTAAAGAATCATGAGGAGTCCTCTGATAAAAAAGATCATATAAGAAAAGAAATCCGTAAAGCGGTAAAAGGTGTTTTGACAAACCCTATAATTATAGGAATCATAGCCGGACTTCTTTTTGTTAATCTGGGAATTAAAATGCCTGCAATACCTATGAAAACTATATCCTATATCTCTGCAACAGCTACACCTATGGCACTTATTGCCATCGGAGGCGGCTTCGATCTTAAGGTTGCACTGACAAGACTAAAGCCAGCAGTGGTTGCTTCCGTAATAAAGCTTATAGCACTTCCTGCATTATTTATTCCTGTAGCTGTGAAGCTTGGTTTTACCGGTTCAGAACTGGTTGCAATTCTGATAATGCTTGCTTCTCCAACAACTGTCACCTGCTACAGGAATAAATAATGCAGGAAGTGCTATAAGCTTTATTACGGAAGCAACCACTGCTG
>JAILMQ010000154.1 GCA_024692605.1 Eubacterium sp. | reverse complement strand
AAGCACGCCGCCAGCGTTTATCCTGAGCCAGGATCAAACTCTCAAATAAAGTTTTTTCCTTGCAATAGTTAAACGTTAACGTTTTTACCATTCCAACATTTACTGTTAGGTTTTGATTCGTTCAGTTCCGAATATTCTTTTCGTCCAACCTTGTTGAACATTTTTCAAAGAATGTTCGGGGTTGTCATCATTATTCTGTTGTTAAAGTACATCTGTCGGAGACATATCTCTCAGCGA
The DNA here is from genome assembly GCA_024692605.1 of Eubacterium sp. Lineage (GTDB taxonomy): Bacteria > Bacillota > Clostridia > Lachnospirales > Lachnospiraceae > Eubacterium_Q. The sequence goes on along the minus strand of JAILMQ010000154.1, from coordinate 62,043 downwards.
CAGCTTGTATATAATACTACTATAATCAATATAAGTCAATAACAAAAAAATTAATTTTTTTTCGATTTTTTTGTACATTTTTACAAGAAGAATTTATTCTGCAATCCATTCATCATCCGGCATCTCTTTTATAATAACGGGAACCTTTACCTGAGCCACAGTTGCATTACCTCTTGCAAACTTCTTCATCAGGCTTTCGGACCAGCCCTTCTTCATCAGTTTAACCTTCAGTGGATTAAGGAGCTTACCGCGGTAGATATCATACTGCTCTAGTTTATTTCTAAGGCCTTCATCCAGTTTTTCTTCGAAAGCTGCCATATCATCCGGAATGGATTTAATCTCGGTACATATTACATAGTTCTTGGAATCAGCATCAGGATAAACCTGAGTCATAACATGTTCGAGTCCCATTTCGTTTACTGTATCACGTACAGCCCCGCTGAGCATCGAACCCGGAATCTTCTCCTGTGCAAGATTTGCAACATCAGAAATCTTTGTAACAAAATATATATTAGGTGTATTTCCCGTAAAGCTATCGACATGGATCAGATCCTTCAGCTTATATCTGTATAATCCTGCATTTGTAGTAAGAACCAGCTCATAATTCTTTCCCTCTTCAAGCTCATGTGCCATAAGCGGCTCTCCACCCTCTTCAGGAATAAATTCATAAAAACTGCAGAATGTAGCAAGGGCACCGGCTGGTGTCTCAGGCTTTGTAGGAATATTTATCTTTGTCTCGCTTGAACCGTATCCTACATCTATATACTTTGTTGTTTCAGGAAGCAGAGGACGAACCTCATTTACATATACACCAACACTTCCGCCAAGCCAGAATCCTGCTGCCATAAGATACTTCCAATAATATCTAGGTGTGAAATGTCCTTCATTATATAATGTAAGAAGTTCATCTGCTCTTGCAGGATTCGGTGTAAGAGATTCTTTTAACATTTCCTTCAGAGAATCAGACATCTCATATTTGCAGCTTCCGTTTCTTATATCTTCTATCAGATCGAGGGCATTGTTTTTTGCAAATTCAACAAGGTTCTTCATCATAAGAGCGTTATTTCCGAGAAGAGCCGTAACGTCACTGTAGCAGATAGAACATCTGAGCATTACATAGAGAAGCTCCTCACCCTCAAATTCATTTACAACCTGAGGAACATAGGTAAGACGCTTTATCAGTTCCTGATTTGCAAGTTCAGAGGATCTTCCCGACGCTGTACCGCATGGAATTCCTGCAGGTGTTTTATCCAGAGAAGACTTGTTGAAAAATGCGAAGATACGATTTGCAGCCTTCTGAGAGGTCATAAGGAATATCTCAGTATTTCTGGCACGTGATATTGCCTTTCTGGAAATAGCCTCTCTCTCGCTCTCAGGAATAAACTTATATGCGGCAGTCGTACCGGAGGTCCGATAGAAAAATGTTGCTTTTCCCGGGAAAGTAATATCTGCTTCTCCATTCTGCATTCTTTCCGCATAATCTGCATAATCATCCCAGTCTGAAAGCGGAACATTCTTTCTATAATCTTCAACTGATTTTATATCCGCAAAATTATGAGCTTTTCCGAACTCAGTATCCTTATTTGCAGAAACCATCTCCATAAGGACAGCTTCCTGAGTCGACTTACAATCTGACAGAAGCATCTGTTCTGCTTTTATAAATCCATAGTCATCAAGACCCAGTAATATTTTAGATAGCTGCATCTTACGTGCGGCAGCCTTCAGTTCCAAAGCTCTCCAATGTGCCAGAGGTCTTTTCATAAGCTGTTTTTGAAGATCCTTCATAAAGACAGAAACAAGATCCTTCTTTCCCATCCATGAATCAAATCCCGCACTTGAATTAACTTCACCAATAACAAAACCATTTTCCCCGAATAACAGATCGATACCGGCCATTCTAAGTCCTATAGCTTTTGATGCTCTTCCGCAGATATCCTTCATTTCGTCAGTAAGTGGATATTCCTCGGAGGTACCGCCCATGTGAAGATTGGATCTGAACTCATTGGGATCTGAAGCTTTACGCTGAGCAGCAAATACTGCTTCAAAACCTATTGTAAGAACTCTGACATCACGTCCCTTTGAGGATGCCACATATTTTTGAACCAAGAACCTTGCATCAGATTCTTTAATTCTGCTTAATGCCTCCCTAAGCTCCTCCTCTGTCTGAATCAGCTCGACGCCTTCACCACCGAATCCGTCATCCGGCTTAATGATCATAGGAAGACCAATCTGCTTTTTAAGAAGCTCTTCATCCATGTTCTTTCTGAAAACAATAGTTTTTACTATCGGAAGCCCTTCTTTTGCAAGAACTTGATATGTAGCAATCTTACTCATAGCTATCTGCTTTGCTTCTATAGGATTGTAATTTAATGATCCCATAGCTTCAAGCTGACGGGCCAGAGGGAAAACTACTCCGTTTTCGCCGTCACTGTCGGCTATATAGAAGAAATCCGGAGGTGTAATAGCCTCGCCGTTTTTCCATAAAAGTGCAGGAAGATTATTATCAATACCATAAGAAATCTCCTCACAATTAATTATTTCAAGTGTAACTCCCTTTAAATCAACATTATCAAGAAGTCGTCCTACTGCTTTCTGAAATTTTCCACTCGTTAAGAACCAACCCTTCATAGTCTCCCCTTTCTGCATATATCAATATCTATGACTTTTTATAATAATCAGCTGTATGAACTGCGGTACATTTCCGCATAATAACCACCACGTTCCATAAGCTCGTTATGTTTTCCTACCTCAAGGATATCTCCATCCTTCATAAATATAATGCTGTCTGCATTTCTTATCGTAAACAGTCTGTGAGCTATTATGAATGATGTATGTCCCTTCATCATTTCGTTCATAGCATTTGTTATAAGAACTTCCGTTCGTGTATCTATGTTACTTGTTGCCTCATCAAGAATCAGTATCTGTGGATTTGCAATAACAACTCTCGCTATTGCAAGAAGCTGTTTCTCTCCCGTACTGAGAGCTGATGTTTCAGCATCTATCACTGTGTCATATCCATCCGGAAGTTTTCTGATAAAGTCATCACACTGCGCCTTCTTCGCCGCTTCAACAACTTCTTCCATGGTTGCATCAGGTTTTCCGTAGGCTATATTCTCAAATACGGTACCTGAGAATATCCATGTATCCTGAAGAACCATACCCATATTTTTTCTGAGGCTCTGTCTTGTCATCTCAGAAGTCGGCATACCGTCAAGCCTGATTGCACCATCGTTTATCTCATAGAATCTCATAAGAAGATTCACAAGTGTGGTCTTTCCGGCACCGGATGGTCCGACTATAGCAAATACCTGTCCTGCATCAGCCTTGAAATTTACATCTTTCATAAGAATCTGATCTGATGAATATCCGAACTTAACATGTGAAAATTCAACTACTCCATCCGAATCCTCTATCTGCACTGCATTTTCCGGATCCGGTTTCTCAGGCTCTTCATCAAGCATATCAAAGACCCTGTCAGCCGCAGCAAGTCCGGCCTGAACCTGATTGATCATCATAGAAAACTGATTTACAGGACCGGATATATTATTTGCGTAAAGCAGAAATGCTGTAAGTCCTCCCAAAGTAAGTGAATTATTAATTATCGCCATACCACCAAATACACATACTGCAATATATACTGAATTATTCAAAAGTGACATGATAGGATGTATCACGCCGGAAAGGGTACGCGATGACAGATAGGTTTTGAAAAACCGCATATTAATCTTATCAAGCTGTTCACCGGATTCTTCCTCGAAATTAAAGGCTCTCATAACATCATTTCCGGTTACCATTTCCTCAATATGTGAATTAAGGTCTCCAAGAGCCTGCTGCTGACCTTTGAAGAGTTTTCTTGTGGCCTTGGTGACAAACTTCATAACCACAACACTTAAAGGAAGCATTATTACAAAGATAATCGACAGCTTAATATTGGTCACAAACATCATGACCAGGATTCCGGCTATCGTAAGCAGCTTAACAAACATGGAAGACAGATTTGTTTCGAGCATGTTTGTTATCATTACCATATCTGAAGTTGATCTGGCCAGGATATCTCCTCTTTTATGTGTATCGAGATAATCCAGGGACAGTACCTCAAGCTTCTTCTGCATACGCTGTCTTAATGAGAAAACCGTATTCTCTGCCAGTTTAACAAGTGCTTTTCTTGATATGCTAAGACATACACCGCATAGTATATATAGGAGTGTCAGGATTATGAGCTGCTTTGTCAGATAATCCCAGTCAAAGCCTATCCCTTCAGATAATTTAATGGAATCAGTAATCTTTTCAACAATCTTCGGTGCCGCTATATCAAATATTGTACTGAGTGTAAGTAGCAGAATTATTATCGCTACCATCTTGCGGTCCCGACCCATATAACGCATAAGTCTCACAAATGAGGAGCGCTTTTTCTTCTTTTTCATGAAGCTCTGCCCTCCTTATCTTCAAGACCCGTCTGTGTCTCGTATATTTCTTTATATATCTCACAACTATCCAGGATTTCCTTATGAGTACCCTCGGCAACTATCCTTCCTTTATCCATTACTACTATCTTGTCAGCATTCATTATAGTAGCAACTCTCTGGGCAACAACTACTATTGTCTTTCCGGCCAGTTCGCGGTACATAGCCTTTCTTACCGCCGCATCAGTTTTAAAGTCAAGGGCAGAGAACGTATCATCCAGAAGATAGATGGAAGCATCTCTGATAAAGGCTCTCGCTACAGATACTCTCTGTCTCTGTCCTCCCGAAAGGTTACCGCCTCCCTGAGTAAGAACAAGACTCGCATCCGTTTCCTTTGCCTCAAGAAATTCTGTAACACAGGCCATATCGCAGGCCTTTTTTATATCCTCCGAATCAGCATCCGGTTTTGCCACCTTCAGATTACTTTCGACAGTACCGGAGAAAAGATTTGCCTTCTGCGGTGCATATGAGATGATATCCCTGATATCATGAGTTTTCATCTTCTTTGTATCAACACCGTCTATAAAAATATTTCCCTCAAAACGATTATCAAAAAACATCGGAATAAGCTTAAGCAGTGTTGACTTTCCGCTTCCCGTCGCACCCACGATTGCAGTAGTCTTCCCTGCAGGGATCACAAGATTTATATCATGCAATACATTTTCATCTGCTCCGCTGTAGCCAAAACTAACATCCTTAAATACTATCTCACCCTTAGGATCTGAAACCTTCATAGCTTCACTGTCCGGCATCTCTTCCTGTACTTCATAATCAAGGATTTCCTTTATACGGGAAGCTGAAACCTCGCACTTCGGAAGTGCATTAACTATAGCCATAATAGTCGCAAAGCCCGAAGCCAGCATACTGCTGTACTGGATAAATGTCATAAGGTCTGCCAGTTCAACTGATTTGCTCTTTAACTGGAAAGGTCCGAGAATCAGTATCAGCACGATAACCAGATTCATTATAACCTGTACAATCGGCATCAGATGAACTATATAATTATTTGCTTCAATGGCAGTATCACGTACATCCTCATTTGCCTTTGAAAGCTTCTCCACCTCATAATCCTGTCTGCTAAAAGCTCTTATAGATCTTGCACCGGTAAGTTTCTCATTCATAAGTGTACTTACTCTGTCAGTCTTGTCCTGAAGCATACGGAAGTGCGGCATACTTCTTTTGTTACCCCGCCTTACAATAAATGTACTTATCACCAGTGCCAAAACAAGTACAAATGACAGTGGCGCATCAAGCATAATACATCTGATAAATGTAAATACCGCAATAAAAGGAACGAGCATGGCATTCCTAAGCATATTAATAACTACCACCTGCATCTGGGTAGTATCTGAATTGGCTCTTGTAAGAAGTGTTTCTTTTGAATAATTCACATAATCAAGGTCTGAAAACTTCTGTATTTTTCTGAAAAGATCAGAGCGGATACTGGTAGTAAAGCTGGCTGTCACATATGCAGAAAAATAACCGGCAATCATCATGCAGATACCAAGAACGACTGTCAGTGAAAGCATAATAATACCAACGTGCCAGATGTACTTAACGTCACCTTTTGACACGCCTTTTTTTATTATCTCATTAAAATATTTAGGAAGCGAGGTCTGTACAATTGCCTGCGCAACTGTAAAGATAAATATCAGTAACATCTGCTTCCAGAAACTCTTCAGATATCGTCCTAGTAATCCAAACAAATGATCACCTACTCTTTCATGCTAAAAGCTTATCTATCAGCAAATTAACGTACTGTTCCCATAAGTGCTTTTATAAAGGTTCCGATACCTGCTTTTCTGATGAGCAGCGCCATTCCCGGTGAATCATTTACCTCACCGATCACAAAACCCTTTTCCGCAAACAAAAGATCAATCGCACATAGTCCAAGCCCTGCAACTTTTGCTGCATTTTCACAAAGTTCTACTGTCTCTTTGTCAATATCATAGTCTTCATAATGCCCACCCTGATGACAATTTGAACGGAATTCATCAGGATTGCCCGATTGTCTTACACTTGATGTAAAATACTTTCCGTTTGCTAAAATCACTCTAAGATCCTTTCCCTTTGAAGTATTAATATACTTCTGGGCGAGCATAACATCATCTACAACTTCCGGCATATCGTCAAGGAGTTTCTGTAACTCCTCTTCTGTTTTGATGAGTTCAACTCCTTTTCCTCCAAAGCCACCATCAGGCTTTACTATTAACGGAATCCCTATTTCCTGTTTAATGATCTCAATAGGTGTATTTTTGAAGATAGGCATTGTTTTTGCCTGAGGAAGACCTGCCTTATCAAAAAGTATAGCAGTCTTAAGCTTGCTTTCAGCAATTCTCTTCGATGCTGCAGGATTTATGGACTTTGCCCCTGAAGCTGTAAGCGCACTGTCAATACCTTCCATAGCGCCGTCTATGTTTCCATATAATAAAAATGCATCCGGGGCAGCAACCTCTTTACCATCAGCATAAAAGGTTATTTTCCCGTCTCCGCCCATGATATAGACGATTTCAGTCCTTCTATACACCTCAAATTCAATACCATATTTCTGCAGGAGCCCATCTTCATCTGCTACCATTTTTTTCCATGAATCTGCTTTTACAATTGCTCCGCTTATAATCCATATTTTCATACCACACCCCTGCCTTTCGTGTTTTTTAATTATATTTATTTCCTATATTTTTTAATTATATTTTTCCTCTAAGCTGAAGAAGAACGCCTCCTTCATCGGTGTATCTATAACTCTGACCGGTTTCAGCTGGTTAGCAGATGTACCCTTCATTATCATTAAATCTCTGTAAAGCATATATGTCTGCTGCTGAAGGATCACCAGTCTTGCCGGAGATAAAACTCCGTTTCGGATCTTATCTCCATAAGATGGATTTGCCTGCATCATTCTGGCCTCAATAGTATCCCTTAATTCAGGTATCCTTTCCTGCGGAACCACTTCATTAGGTTCGATAAGGAATACATAACGTCCCGGTTCAGAATCAGTATCTGCATAAATACTGTAATCACTCACTTCTACGCCTGTATCCTTGATAAACTGTTTGATAACCCATCTTAAAGCCTCATCATTTGTCTTCTCACCTGCTATCGAGATCATCTGGCTCTTACGATAGACAAACTGTATCTTAGGAGATTCATTATAAAATCCTGTTACACGAACGACATCTTTAATTCTATATCGATACAGTCCTGAAAGATTAGTAAATATGATTTCATAGGATTCACCCTCTTCCAGCTTGTCAATAGTAAGTATCTTATCTTCTTCGTCGTCCTTTACAGGAATGAACTCATAGAAACCTCCATCAGGTATCAATACATAAGATTTATCCTCGGCATGTCTTGCAACTGCAACAAGTCCCTCCGAAGCTCCGTACAACATATTATAAAATGGGACATTTCTTCCCGTATAGTATTTCATTTTTGTTGAATATGTGAAAAATCCGCCGGTACCGATACTTGCAACGAACTGTATATTAGGCCAGATACGCGGTACTATTCCCTCCATACCCTTTCTAAACTCTCTGACCAGTTCTCTTGCTCTGCCCTGATTCGGCTCAATCATAAGTTCGAAGAGTTCTCTGCTTTTTTCAGGAATAGCAATCTTGCTGTTAATTCTGCCATGATATATATCCTTGCAGAGCATTTCCCAGTTGTCCTTGATATAATCCATAAAATCAACAAGTGCGGTCATAAAAGCTCCGTCGATGTAGGTTATATTTCTGGTCTGAAGTATGAATCTGGCTCTAAGGTACTTGACATCAATATCATCATCGGGACAGATTACTTCCCATGGCGGCTGGAAGAAAAACTTTATGAAGCTTTTCAAACTATTTAATACATTTCCCGATATAGAACCCATGGATACTCCCGATGGTGTAACCTGGGATTTAAGCTCTACCATATTGGCTCCAAGTCCATACTTAAAGCTGTGACCTGTGGTATTACGATAATATTCATCCATAACACCAAAAGCCATCCCCGGTCCGTATTTAGAATACTTATCTATCTCAGCCTGGGTAACGGGAATATGCTTCGGTACTCCAATACTTCCGGAACTAATGGCATAATGCTTTGGTTCTGATGCTGTTATCAGATTATTCTCTCCGTCTTCCACCATTTTTTTGATATATGGAGCATAATCGTCATAGTCAGTCAGAGGAACTTTCTTCTGATAATCCTCAATACTGTGAATATTCGCAAAATCATACATCTTGCCGTATTCAGTATCCTTATTATCTTCAATTAATTTCATCAGACATTCCTGTTGAAGCTTTACAGCATTTTTACTTGCAACATCCAGTGAATGTACCGCCTTCTTCCCTCTTTCCACCACAACTTTGTTGAACACTTTATTCATTACGGTATTGGAAACATTTCTGCTTTTTTCTGATTTATAAATACTCATATATCTCCTCACATCATTTTCGAAAAATAAACGATAGTTAAATAGTAACATATTTTATACATAAACGAAACGATTTCCGGCATTTTCTTTTGTATTTTTATATATTTTTTTCCAATAATAAATTCACCTGATAAGAATTTTCATTTATAATGGTTGTAAGACAAAAAACTATGAAAGGAGCAGCCTATGAACTACAGCGAGCTTATAGATTATATAAATACTGACGAGATGAATAGTACTCTTCTTGATATATATCTGGATAAAAATAATATTGAGTACCAGAAGGAGCGTTATATAACGGCCATAAATACTTTTAAGGATTTATTTGATGTACCCGCCGATGAAAACGGGATAGAGATATACAGTGCTCCCGGAAGGACTGAGGTTGGGGGTAATCATACAGATCACCAGCACGGACAGGTTCTTGCAGCTTCTATAAATGATGATGCCATAGCCGTTGTACGTCCCACTGATTCCGACACCATAAGGATTAAGTCCGAGGGCTATGATATGCTCACCATCAGCCTTAATGATATAGATAAAAAGTCTTCCGAAGAAGGCACCACCCTCGCTCTTGTTAAAGGTATAATATTTAAAACCAGAGAAATGGGTTACAAGGTCGGAGCCTTTGATGCTTATATTACAAGCGATGTTCTTGGTGGCTCAGGTCTTTCCTCTTCAGCTGCATTTGAGACCCTTATCGGCAACATCCTATCCGGCCTCTATAATAGTATGAAGATAGACCCTGTGACCATTGCCATAATTGGTCAGTATGCTGAGAATATTTATTTCGGAAAGCCCTGTGGTCTCATGGATCAGATGGCTTGTTCTGTCGGAGCTCTCTGTCATATTAATTTTGCAGACCCCTCTAACCCGAAGATTCAGCGGATTGATTTTGATATGGATGCCGCAGGTTACAGCCTGTGCATCACGGATACCAAGGGCAGTCACGCTGACCTTACTCCGGACTACGCTGCTGTTCCGGCTGAGATGAAACAGATTGCAGCTTACTTTGAAAGGCAAGTTTTAAATGATGTTCCCGAGGCTGATGTTATGGATAACATCGCTGTCCTTCGCAAGGAGTGCGGCGACAGAGCTGTTCTTCGTGCAATACATTTTTATGAGGATAATAAGCGGGTTGAAAGAGAATGCGTTGCTCTTCAGCGTGGGGATGTAGACACATTTCTCGAGAATGTAAAAGCCTCCGGCAATTCCTCCTACAAGTTTTTGCAAAATGTATTCACCACGAAGGATATCCGGCACCAGAATGTCTCCGTTGCACTTTGTATCAGCGAACTGATTCTTGGCGAAGACGGTGGCGTCTGCCGGGTTCACGGCGGCGGCTTTGCCGGAACTATACAGGCCTTTGTAAAAAATGAAAAAGTCGAGGAATACAAGACTGCCCTTGATAAGGTATTCGGTTCAGGTGCATGTGATGTTCTGAAGATAAGGAAATACGGCGGAATTAAAGTTATATAGAAAAGGAGAACGATATGAAGGACATTAACTATCTGATTAATGAACTGATTATTTACGGTCTATCAAATAATCTGATAAGTAAAGACGATGAAATATATTCAAGAAATAAACTGATTGAGTTTTTTAGAATTGATAGTTTCGAAGCTCCTGCTCCGGCTGATATGGAAGCCATCAATAGTTCCCCAAGGGAGCTGCACCTGATTCTGACGGATATGCTGGAGTATGCCGCTCAGGAACATCTTATGGAGTCAGACACCATAACCTATAAGGATCTTTTCGACACGGCCATAATGGGGCTCATCACTCCACCACCTTCTGCTATCAGGAAGGAATTCCGTGAAAGGTACGATAATTCTCCGAAGGCTGCAACTGACTTTTATTACAGTTTCAGCAAAGCAACTAACTATATAAGAACAGACAGAATCGCAAAGGACGAAAAGTGGGTCACACCTACTGAGTATGGCAATCTGGATATCACCATTAATCTTTCCAAGCCTGAGAAGGATCCGCGAGACATTGCTGCTGCGGGAAAGGCTAAGAAATCCGGTTATCCTGCCTGCCTTTTATGCATGGAAAATGAAGGCTTTAACGGCAGCTTCATCCATCCTGCAAGACAGAACCACAGGATAATACCTATTGTTTTAGATGATGAAAACTATTTCCTGCAATACAGTCCCTATGTTTATTATAACGAGCACTGTATAGTATTTAACGAAAAGCATATTCCTATGAAGATCGACAAATCCACCATGAGGAAGCTGCTCTCCTTTGTTCAGCAGTTCCCCCACTACACCGTTGGTTCCAATGCCGACCTTCCTATTGTAGGTGGTTCCATCCTGTCCCATGATCATTTCCAGGGGGGCGGATATGTATTCCCTATGGTGAATGCCCCTTACGAGGAAGAATTTAGTATAAAGGGTTTTGAAGATGTTCATGCCGGAATAATCAAATGGCCCCTTTCCACCATCCGGCTTCAGGGTAGGGATATGGATAGGACTTCTGATCTGGCTGACCACATTCTCAGCAAATGGCGCAGCTACAGTGATAAGGATGCATTTATCTTTGCCGATACCAAGGGCACTCCGCATAATACCATCACTCCTATCGCAAGACTGAGGACTCAGTCTTCCGGCGAGACCGTTTTCGAGCTGGATCTGGTTCTGAGAAATAACATAACCACTGAGGAACATCCTCTGGGTGTCTTCCACCCTCACGCAGAGTATCATCATATCAAGAAGGAAAATATCGGACTTATCGAGGTTATGGGGCTGGCCGTTCTGCCCTCCCGACTTAAGGCTGAGATTTCGGAGCTGGTAAATGTAATACAAAACGGTACTGACCTCTGTAAGAACGAGATGACCAAATCCCATGCAAAGTGGATACTCGATATTCTTCCGAAGTATGGCTACACCGTAGCCGGGGATGGAGTTACCAGAGCTGTTGTAACAGGAACTCCTGAGAATGCAGGCATTAGTTTACATAATATTTTGCAAAAAGAAATAGGATTCGTATTCCTGGGAGTTCTGGAAGATGCCGGAGTATACAAATGCACAAAAGAAGGCAGAGCTTCATTTATGAGGTTTATCAGTGAACTATAGTTAACATAATTCATTTCTTAAATGTACAAAAATAGTCGTCTCATGGGAGGCGACTATTTTTATGTTAACTATTATGTTTTAAATTATATAAACTATTAATGTCCGAAGGCCTCTGCCAGGGAGAATCCAAATACAAGCATAAGCACAACTAATATAATATAAAGCACAATCGAAATAAGCATCAGGATCAGATATGATCTTGCATGATTCTTTACATTTATATTCTGAGAACCAAATCCATTAACGAACATCATTATAAGTCCAACAATCGGAATACTATACAGAAGTGAATATCCAATATATCCCCATGCTGAGATAGGCTTATATTCACTTGGTATATTCATATTGAATACCGGTGCACTTGGTGCAGGTGTTGGCTGATATCCGCCACCATTATTTGGCATGTTGTTATAATTATTCTGAGGTGCTGCTCCACCCTGATATCCATTTCCCTGGAACTGGTCGCCCTGGAATCCATTTCCCTGGAAACCACCCTGCTGGAAATTGTTACTGTCATTTGAAAGTATTCTTGAACCGGTTACAGGTGCTGGTGTTACCACCTTCTGAGGCTTGGGCTCTTCTTCAGGTGCAGGTGTAGTTGCAGGTGCAGGCGTTGCTTCAGCTGCTACTAAAAACTCATCTGAAAGAACAGTTGTGCCACCTTCCGGATCAAACTCCTCCACTGGTTCAGCACTACTTGGAGCTGTATCATTTACATTTAACTCCGGATCATTATTATCTACTGCTTCTGCAGGTGCAAATGGTTCTTCTGCAACCATTTCAGAACCACAGTTAGGACAATAAGCTGACCCATCAGGAACTTCACTTCCACATACTTTACAAATCATTTTAAATCCTCCCAATAGCTTTTATACATTACATATCCGTTTATGAAAACAGATAAAATTATTTTACTCCTCATCCTCTAGTTTTGCAAGCTTAGCAGCCTGATCTGCGGCTGTAAGTGCATCGATGAATTCATCCAGATCTCCGTTCAGAACTTCGTTAAGTCTGTAGGAAGTAAGCTTGATTCTGTGATCTGTTACACGGCTCTGAGGGAAGTTGTAGGTTCTAACCTTCTCAGAACGATCTCCGGAACCGATCTGGCTACGACGGGCTTCTGATTCAGCATCATGAGCCTTCTGCTGCTCCAGGTCATAGAGCTTTGTTCTCAGAAGGGCAAATGCCTTTGCCTTATTCTGGATCTGTGACTTCTCTGTCTGGCTGTAAATTACGATTCCTGTTGGATAGTGTGTAAGACGTACTGCCGAGTCAGTTGTATTTACGCACTGACCACCATTTCCTGAAGCACGCATAACGTCGATACGGATATCCTTCTCGTTGATCTCAACGTCCACCTCTTCTGCCTCCGGCATAATGGCAACGGATGCAGCTGATGTGTGGATACGTCCGCCGGACTCTGTCTCAGGAACACGCTGAACTCTGTGGACACCACTCTCATACTTAAGCTTTGAGTATGCACCCTTACCTTTGATGAGGAAGTTTACGTCCTTTATTCCGCCGATACCTGTATCATCTATGGAAATAAGCTCGGTTTTCCATCTCTTCTTTTCAGCAAAATGCTGATACATACGGTAAAGCTCTCCGGCAAAAAGTGCTGCCTCATCTCCACCAACTCCGGCTCTTATTTCTACAACAACGTTCTTGTCATCATTTGCATCCTTAGGAAGAAGGAGAATCTTAAGCTCCTGCTCGCATCTTTCGATGGCCTTCTTTGATTCGGCAAGCTCTTCCTTTGCAAGCTCCTTCATCTCTTCATCGGATTCTTCATCCAGGATCATAAGGCTGTCCTCTTCTGCCTGCTTTGCATCCTTGTATTCTTTGTATTTTTCAACGATTGGGGTCAGATCACTCTGCTCCTTCATCAGTCGCTTAAATCTTTCCTGATCATTTACCACATCAGGATCTGAAAGGTCCTTCATGATCTGTTCCAGCTTTTCAACTAATTCTTCAAGCTTGTCAAACATAATACTATCCTCCGTTTTTATAATCCGGCAGACACGACTCTGTCGTATCCGCTCATATCTCTCAGTTTCACTATATCCTTAAAGCCCTCGTCGCGGAGCAGCTCCGATACATCCATGTACTGTTCATCACCTATTTCAAAAACTATCTTGCCGTCCTCCACCAGGAAATCCCTTAGTTCGCTGATGATCTTTCTGTAAAAATATAGTCCGTCCCGGGAGCCATCCAGAGCAAGTCTGGGCTCGAACTCCCTGACATCCTTCATCAGGAAATTAATATCCCCTGTCTTTATGTACGGTGGATTGCTGAGTATCATATCGAACTTACAGGTCGGATTTCCATCCTCATCTCTGAAGGCGGAAAAGAGGTCACTCTGAACCACCTGAACATCTGCATCCAGCTTCTCTGCATTTTCCTTAGAAAGGGCTATGGCATCATCTGAGATATCCACCAGAGTCACATCATCCTTATATCCATCTCTTTTTCTCCAGAGATAGTAGGATATTCCGATGCAGCCGGTGCCGCAGCAAAGATCCATGACCTTCATGTCACGATCCTTGGAAAGGTCCAGGGAATGCATCACAAGATTCTCTGTGTCGTACCTGGGAATCAGCACCTTTTCCTTACAGTTGAACTTGTATTCCATAAAGTAGGTATAGCCGATGATGTACTGAAAGGGATAATGTGTTGTTCTCTTCTTCACAGCCTTCATATATCTCATGGCTGTTACATCATCCAGCTCGTCTGCCAGCCGGGAATATATGCTTGCCAGATCTTCATTCAGGAATTCCATCATGAGATGTCTTGCCTCTGCCTGGTGATTGATTATACCTGCATCCCTCAGCATGTTAGATGCCCTGTTTATTATCTTGCCTATTGATTTTTCACTGAAATTATTATTCTCCAAAAAATCACCATCACTTTTCAAAGCTGTCGTTTCGAACACATTCTACATATTCGTGCCAGTCGATAACACCTTCAACTGATTTGATGGCAACCTCGATCATGTCATCATCGGGTTCCTTTGTTGTCAGTCTCTGAACGAAAAGTCCCGGTGCACTGAGAATGTTGGAACAAACATTGTTATGACGTCCTGCATATCTTATAAACTCATAAGATAGTCCGGCAATAACCGGAATGAGAAGAATTCTGGAAAGAAGTCTTATCCACATAGTATCCGTCACAACAAACATAAATACAATAATACTTATAATCATTACGATAAACACAAAGCTGGTTCCGCATCTCTTGTGAAACCTGGTGTGTTTTCTTACATTTTCCACTGTAAGGTCTTTTCCGGCCTCCAGGCAGTTGATTGTCTTATGCTCTGCCCCATGGTACATAAAGGTTCTTTTTATATCTTCCATCTGAGCAATCAGCGCAACATATCCCAGGAAGATCAGAAGCCTCAGAACGCCTTCTGCAAGATTCACAAGGAAGTTGCTGCTGGTAAGCTTATAAAGGAAGTTCGCCAGAAATGCGGGCAGCAGCATGAATACTCCGATGGCTATAACAAGAGAAACCAGAAGTGTGCCTATGAGATAACCGGTATTGCTTTCCTTCTTGTCTTCTTTACCTTTTGCATCGGATGATTTTTTCTTCTTGGAATCTTCTTTATCAGGGGTTTCTTCGTCCTCGAAATATTCAGACGAATCCATAAGAGTTTTCATTCCGATGTAAAGGGACTCGATGAAGTTCACCACTCCCCTTACTATAGGAATGTTCAGGCCCTTATGCCTTTCCCCCAGAGATTTATATTCAGTTACCTTGACTTCTATTTCCTTATCCGGCTTTCTCACTGCAAGTGCATAGGACTTAGGTCCCTTCATCATTACGCCTTCAAGAACAGCCTGGCCGCCAATATTAACTCGTTTCATTTTATTAACCTCACTGCCTTTGATTACATTTTCCTAAGCATTTTCAAAGGCATATTCGATACATACATTAAAACGGCAGACAAGATACTTTAACAAAAGCACCTTAACTGCCGCTCTACTTCTAAATTGTTTAATTATCTAGTTATCTGCCTTAACGCCATACTTCTTGTTGAACTTATCTATACGACCACGAGCCTGGATAGACTTCTGCTGACCTGTATAGTATGAATGGCATTTAGAACAAATTTCTACGTGAATATCTTCCTTAGTTGATCCTGTAACAAACTCATTTCCGCAGTTACATACAACCTTTGCCTGATAATAATCAGGATGTATTCCTTCTCTCATGTTCTCTTCTTCCTTTCTATCGTAACGTATGTGTGACACTACGTGTTAAACGCCTCGATCACACACCAGCAACGTTGCTATATTATCACAAGCTTTTATATAAATCAAGCGCTTTTTTTACTTAAGGAAATAAGTTTTTACTCAAAGGAACCAAGATATATCGGAATATTCTTTTCCGCATGTTCTACTGCTTCTTCCAGATTCATTCCGTAGAAGTTTGATGCTCCAAAGCATCTTCCTGATTTCTTATCATCTACAAATGCACCAACTACCACTCCCGGCAGTGAGCTTTCAGGTGAATTAGGTGCCGATGGTCCGCCGAGGTCGGTTCTGCACCAGCCCGGATCAGTAAGACTTATTATTACATCAGTTCCATCATAAACAGAGGCAAGGTCCATAGTTACCTTATCCAGAGCGGACTTACTTGCTGAATAACCTGCCTGCTGGGGCTCCCTTCTGATGCCACTGGTGGTATTTACGATACGGCCAAAGCCCCTCTCCACCATCTTCGGAAGAAAATGATAAACAATAAGCATCGGTGCGATGGTATTGATTTTGAAGCTTTCTGTATAGTCCGAAATCGGTGTATTAATGAAGTCATCCCGATATGCAATCTGTATTCCGGCATTGTTGAGAACTATATCGATTACATTTCCCATGGAATCGATTTCCTTCAGCATTCCTTCCACTGCCTCCAGGTCAGAAAGCTCCGCCTCAACAGCACATGCCTCAACTCCGTAGCCCTTCACTTCATTAAGCACCTTCTCCAGATGCTCCTTCTTCCTTCCGTGAAGCACCAGGTTGCAGCCCTGCTTTGCCATAAAAACTGCAGCCCCATATCCTATTCCTCTGCTGGCCCCTGTAATAAAAGCCCAGCGATTCTTAACATCAACCATAATCTATTCCTTTCTCTAAATAATAACCCAAGGGGTCTGACCCCTTTGGGTTATATTGATTTTTTGGATTCTTCTATTGCAGCGATTACTTTGTCGCACCACTGGTCGAATTCCGGATCTTCTACCTGGCACTCCGGGTGTGACAATACGTAGTCAAGCGCGATTCTCACTCCAAGGTGGAAAGGCACAGTGGTCTTCATCTCAGGTACAGCTCTCTTCAGCTTTCTGTTGTCAAAAACTACTGATACTGATTTGTCCCCTGTGAGACTGCCTTCGAAGTCAAAGCCGTATTTGTCACCTACAGCACTCAGGTAATCTGATGAAACGTGATATGCCTTCAGTTCTACTCCCAAGGCATCAGCGATGGTCTGGTATATCTGATTCCAGGTAAGGGTCTCGTCTCCTGTTATCTGGAATGCCTCGCCTATTGCATGGCGGTTGCCCATGAGCCCTGTATATCCCACAGCAAAATCTTTGTTAAATGTAACTGTCCATAAAGATGTTCCATCCCCCTGAATTATAACCGGCTTTCCTTCCTGCATTCTCTTGATGACCTGATAGAAGCCCTTTTTACCATGTACGCCAAGAGGTACATTTCTCTCATCATAGGTATGGCTCGGTCTTACTATGGTAACCGGGAATCCTTCTTCTCTATATTTTTTCATAAGGAATTCTTCACACTCAATCTTGTTACGGGAATACTCCCAATGAGGATTAGCAAGGGTTGTGCCTTCCGTGATCACATAACTTGCGGCAGGCTTGTTATATGCGGAAGCAGAGCTGATGTAAATGTATTGTTTAGTTTTTCCTTTAAAAAGACGATAATCCCTCTCAACCTGATCAACAGTAAATCCTATAAATTCCCCGACAACATCAAACTCCATACCCTCAAGAGCTTTTGCTGCTGCAGCTTCATCTGATATATCACATATTATCTGCTTTACTCCTTCAGGCACTTCACCCTTCCTATTCCCTCTATTAAGAAGCCATACCTCCCATGCAGGATCTGCCGCCAGCTTCTTTACTATGGCCATACTTATAGTTCCTGTTCCGCCAATAAATAATGCTTTCATATACCCCTCCTTATATCATCATCTTGTAAATGTTGGTGCAATCCTCTTCGTTAAGTGTTACGAAACCTGTGATGGTTCCATCTCGTCCATCACCTCTGCAAAGAACCTCAACCAGCTTTGGTATATCCTCTTCCTTAGCACCGAGTTCTTCAAAGTTCTTAGGCATTCCGATAGATTTAAGGAAATTCTGAAAAGCTTCAATTCCTTCAAGAGCTGTCACTTCAGGATGATCGAAATCCATCTGACATCCCCATACTCTGACAGCAACCTTGGCAAATCTCATAACATCATGGTTCATTACGTATTTGAAAACTGCAGGCATTGTTACAGCAAGTCCTGCTCCGTGAGCGCAGTCATAAAGTGCCGAAAGCTCATGCTCGATATTGTGACTGTTCCAGTCCTGACTGCGGCCTACACCGCAGGTATGGTTATGTGCCACCATTCCTGCCCACATAATATTTGCTCTTGCATCATAGTTGTTGGGATCAGCTATAACCCTTGGTCCCTCATGTTTCATCGTAAGAAGCAAAGCTTCGATAAGCCTGTCTGTAACTTCAACCTCTTTTGAGTTAGTAAGATATCTCTCGTAGAGATGTGCCATAATATCCGTAATTCCGCAGGCAGTCTGATAAGCCGGAAGTGTCTGGGTAAGAGCAGGATTCAGAATACTGAACTTTGCTCTAAGAGCATTTCCGCTTGCTCCACGCTTGAACATTCCCTCTTCTTTTGTGATAACGGAATCAGGACTTCCTTCACTTCCCGCAGCTGCAATAGTGAGGATAGTTCCTATTGGAAGTGCCTCCTCAACCGGCTTTCCTGAATAGAAATCCCAAAAATCTCCGTCATATACAACACCGGCGGCTATTGCCTTGGAAGAATCGATGGTACTTCCTCCACCTACAGCAAGGATGAAGTCAACTCCTTCCTTCTTACAAAGCTCAATTCCTTCATATACAAGACCACTTCTTGGGTTAGGCTTAACGCCACCCAGCATAACATATGGTATACCTTCTTTTTTTAACGACTCTTCAACCCTGTCCAGGAGGCCTGATTTCTTTGCACTGTTACCGCCATAATGAATAAGTACCTTACTTCCGCCAAACTTCTTGATATACTCTCCGGCCTGAAGTTCAGTATCCTTACCGAACACGAAAAATGTTGGTGAATAAAATGTAAAATTCTCCATATGAATCCCCTTTCAGATATTTATTATTTGTAATTAAAAATATACTTTCATTAACACGCTATTATCATTGTATGAGGTTTAAAAATAAAAAAATAGAATATAATTATTGAGTTTTGACCATTTTTTGCTATGATTATTATATGAAGAAAGAAATTATAAAATATTCAAATATACACGGAGTTTCCTTCTCCAACCAAAATGTTCCTACTGTATTTCCCTCTCACTGGCATAACTCAGCAGAATTTTCAATCATACTGAAAAAAGGCTGTGTGTTCAGAATCGGTGAAGAGACCTTTAAACCGGAACCGGGGGACATTCTTTTAGTGTGGCCCAGCGAGCTCCATGAAATAAAAAAAGCCCCTGAGGAGGGCTATATTCTGCTCCAGTTCTCATCGGCTATACTGGAAAGCTGCACGGATATATTAACTGCACTCCGTTTTTTCACAAAGTTCCATCATCTTTCTATGAAGAAGGAACCTGAGCTATGTAAAACAATAACCGGTCAAATCAATGAGCTGATAGAAACCTATACCGGCAGTCAGCAATTTATCGAAACCAGATGCAAGGTGATCATCTACAATATTCTGCTGCAGATCGGTGAATATGTAATGCAGGAAAACAAGGACCTCATTGGTGTCGAACATTATTCCGACATTACCTGGGAATATATCCGTACCGCATGCAGTTTTATATCGGAACATTCTGCGGAGGACATATCCCAGTCGGACGTAGCAGCCGTAACGGGGCTCAGTCCATTTTACTTTTCAAAGATATTCAAAGAATATACTCATATGACATTTCCGGCATACCTGGCCGGCATCAGAGTCCAAAGTGCCATCAATCTTCTGGCAGACAAGGAGCACACTATTACTGAATGTGCATATCTGGCAGGCTTTCAGTCCACAACTACATTTAACAAACTCTTCCGGGAGCACACAGGATGTACTCCCCGGGAGTTCCGAAAGATGCATGATTAAAAGAAGGAATCATTATTTAACTTTGACTTTAATCTTCTTTGCTATACCGTCCTGGGCATATACATAGATAAAACAGCTGCCCTTACTCTTCGCCTTAATAACTCCCTTCTTATTTACAACCGCAATCTTCGTATTACTACTCTCATACTGCACCTTACGGTGATGCTTTATCTTCTGCTTTTTATTTGCAGGTATTTCCTTTGCTTTCAGTTTAAAGGACTTCTTGGCTTTAAGTGTCACCTTGTTCTTCTTGGCTCTTGTAGAAATCTTTCCTGCATTTCCGACCTTGCCGCCTTTGGTTGCGATATGAACCACCTTAGAAGTTGAAACCACCTTATCATTTATATCAAAGGCCACAACGATATATTTGTAATAGGTTCCCTTCTTAAGCTTTTTCTGGACAAATGTATTGCCTCCGGAAGTCGTTATCTTTTTAAACTGATTCTTCTTTCCACATTTACTTCCGAAAATAACATAGCCCTTTGCTCCCGCAACCTTGTTCCATTTGATCTTGATGGAGTTCTTGCTTGTCTTGGCAATCTTCAGCTTCAGCTTACCATATTCACTTCCAGCAGGATCTTTTTCATCCTTAATGGCAAGTATGGTTTTTTCTGCATTTTCAAGACTGGTGCCCTTTGAGATCACACCCGGCTTATCCTTTGACGGGTCAGTTTTGTCATCAGTATCTTTAGGTGCAGCATGCCATGTACCGGGCTTCGTTACTCTGTCATAGATGTAGTATTCTTCAGGATCTTTATTGGTGTTACAATCTATATTCATGGCCATGGCTTCATCCCAGGTTATGGTGCACGCATCTATGAAGGCCTGATCATCCATAGCGTTATATCTACCTGAATCCCTGTATTTGGAGGAATTAAGGATACTGGTTGCAACCCAGGTTTTTGTCTCATCATTATAGCTGAACTTGATAAAGCCCTTCCATACGCCTGTTGCCATATCATAGTTTTCTACTTCTTCTATTTTTTTATAATTATAATAATATTCCCTTCCGTCTGAAGGGAATTTAATCACAGGATCCTTGATGATTATGGATGCCTTTTCCTTTTCAACAGTATCCTTAAACTCCGCTCCGGGATAAAAGTATTCCCACTTATTGAAGTATCTTCCATCGTACCACGCATTATAGAAATGACCGATTCTTCCGAAACCACTTGAACCTTCAGATGTACTTCCATCATCATAAAGATAGGTGAATCCATCTGTTGTTCCTCCAAAGATACTTGTGATAAGGACAAGCTTCACATATGCACCGTCCTCACCAACAGTCTTTCTTACCTCAGCAAATGTAAGCTTCGGCTCGTCAGTTGGTTCTTCAGGAACAGTAAGTGCACCATATTCTTTTATCTTTGCTTTCAGACTATCTAGATTAATATCTGTATAAAGATCCCCATTACTTCCGTCAAACTTATAGCGGTACATTATCTGATTTTCATATATACCCTGACCACCGCCGTAGCCCTGGCCACCGTAACTCTTTGTCTCTCCGTCATAGGTTACATTTATCAGATAATGCGCTGACTGGGACCATTCTACTGCAGCCGTGCTGTTAAGTCTTTTTGCTATGGTACTCATAATGGATGGAAATCCGATAGAATCATATCGGCACGGATAAAGTCCTGAGATCAGCATGGACTTGCTGGAGGTTCTGGAATAAGGTCCCTGGATATAAAATGTCTGATCCACGTGAGGAGATGTTGAAAGACCATAATATGGAACCTTCTCACTCTTCTTCAGATCACCCAGAACATAAACACCACTATAAAGGCATATACTGCTGAACCCACTCTGAATCGCAGTAAGATTATCAAAATAAGATTTCTCATCATCCCCATATGTGGCAATGAGATAGTCCGGTACATCATAAAGCTCCGGAAGCATAAACTTAGCGTCCGTATCTGTATACTTATAATTCTTTCTTACAGTTGTTTCTCCGGTTGTGATGTTATATACATTTGTGGTTCCTGTAACTTCACCAAGCTGAAAACCAATCTCACCTCCATCGGTGGATGAACCCCTTGCTATATATCCGCCCTTAACTCTGAAGGTCTTTTCATCCTCATAAATCACGTCATAGTACTTGGTCTGATCAGGTGTGATGCTTCCGTTAGTATCACTATACCTGGTCTCCCTGTCAATCAACCTGAAAGAATCCGGATCCGGATTATCAGTTTTGATGTAGAAATAACTGTTGAATGGACTCAGAAGCGGAATCACCTCGTAGGTGTAATCCCCAACCCGCTGAGCATTTTCCCTAGTATTTCTAGCACTCTTCGCATATGAATTAAAATCAGACGAAAAAATCATGAAAAAGCATATTATTAAAGTTAAAACACAAATCCTCTTTTTTCCCATAACTAAACCCCTCTCAAAAAATCATGGCATCAATCACATTAAGATGACTGATGCCATGATACTTCTTTTATTGCAATTCAGGTGTCATCCCTAAAACTTGCTTAACTTTTTCTATTGTAGTTCCTCAATTTCATCAATCCATTTCTCAGCCATATTTTCACCCTCTTCCTGACCTTTCCCGTCTCTCTGTCAGTGCAACTATATTATAACATTTTTTACCCTGTTATTTCCACATATCTTCTTGCAAAGCGTGTTTTTTTAGATAATCTACCCATAGGCTGTAGTACTCTGCTGTCAGGTGAATTCCGTCATTCGTAAATTCTGCATTAAGTGCCCCGGTATCATCCACAAGTGCAGGATTTATATCTAAGTAAAATGTATTATATCCGTCAATATACTGAGATATATAATTATTCCTGCAATTAATGTTGTCGTTATTGAAAACATCACTGGCATCGGAATAGTCTTTTGTCACATACATGATTCCCATTACGATTATTACTGCATCAGGTTCGTTCTTACGAACAAGCTTTATAAGCTTTTCATATTCATCACTAAACTCTGAAGCAAAACCCTTGCCCAGCTCGTTTACGCCGATCATGATATAAATCTTTTTGTAAGTGTTCTTTTTTAATAGTTTACTAAGCTTGCCTTCACCTTCCGTACCCCAGACAAGTTTTTCTTTCCTTATGTTGAAGACGCTGACACCTTCCTTATAACAAAAGTCAGCTTCATTAATGTTACCGTAATCGTGAAGTCCTTCGATTCGCGAATCTCCGATAAACAGTGCATCCTTGAAATAGTCTTCCGGCGCATCCACATAAGGATATTCCGTAGTCATAGGAATTTCAGCCACACTGTCGTAATAAGGTGAGCGTGGCTCAAACTTTTCAATCTTCTCATACTGCATAGGCCTAAGGCTTTTTCCCGGATACTCAGCATAGTTATCCACTTGTACGGGGGCCTGTTCCATAGCGTCAGACTTACTTGCGTCATCTGATGATGCAGTATCAGCCTTCAATGCATTACCGGGTGTTGCACCTTCTTCTGCCTTAGGAGCTACGGGTTTCTTAGGTGTCTTAGGCGCATCCTTATCTCCAAGTATGGCAGATACAAGGAATGGATGCTTCCATCCCCATCCTCTTACTGCTTTCCCGGAAACACTATAAACAATTCCGATTATTGTCAGTGCCAGAACTGTTATAATCAGAAGAATAGTCAATTTTAAGTTGGATATGGTTTTTATGAATTTTTTCATAATCAACTTCCAATCATATATATTATGTAAACTAATATCTAATCAGAATCTAAAATAAAGGAATGGATTATCTGCTCCCATCGCCATCTGATAAACAGCGTACCAGAAGCCCAAAAGCAAAAGAATCTTAAACATCAGAGTATCTCTATACTTCTTAATCAGATTCATAGGAATCGGGGTGGAGAAAAATGCACATATAAGAAGCAGCCACCAGTATTTTCCCAGAAGATCCAGCATCTTGGAAAATGTATTCAGCTTCGGTGCATTCGGCAGCGGTATGAAAAACATTTTCCTTATATAAAGTCCAAGTGTTTTCAAATCAGTAATATTAAATATAGTCCAGCTGAAAGGAATCAGGAAAAGCATGTAGATTCTTCCAACATATCTGCTATTCTCCAGTTTATCTATGTAGATAAACTTCTCCAGCATGAGAAGCACAAAGAACATCAGTCCCCAGATTATAAAGTTCCAGCTGGCGCCGTGCCATAGTCCCGTCAAAAACCATACGACAAATGTATTTATCACCAGCATTATCGGACCTTTTCTGTTTCCTCCTAACGGAATATATACGTACTCTCTGAACCATCTTCCAAGGGTAATATGCCACCTTCTCCAAAACTCTGTGGCAGACTTGGCGGAATATGGTTCCTTAAAATTCTGAGGGAAATTAAATCCAAGAATCTTACCCAGTCCAATGGCCATAAGAGAATAACCCCAGAAATCAAAATATATCTGGAAGGAGAAAGCCCAAGACCCCAGCCAGGCTGTGGGAGTATTGATACCATAGACACCTATTGTTGATATGTCATTCCAAAGAGAGGAAATCTTATTCGCCAGAAGAACCTTATAAAGAAGTCCGATGATAAAAAGCGTTACACCATTTTCTACCATCTTAGGCTTCAGGCGTCTATCCTTCATACTCTTTCTGACTTCATCGTAATTAACAATAGGACCTGCTATTAACTGAGGAAACATACTTACATAAGTCGCAAAGTTTATCAGATTATTTTTAACAGCATATTTTCTTCTGTATACATCGATCACATAGGACATGATCTGAAATGTATAGAAGCTGATTCCTAAAGGAAGGGTGAGCTGCACTACCTTAAGCACTTCCTTACCGGCGATCTGATTAACTATAGAACAAAAGAAACCAAGGTATTTAAAAATAAAAAGCATACCAAAATTAAATAAACATGCCATAAGCAGATAAAGCTTACAAGTAGATGTTTTATCAATTCCGGTACGTTTTTCCGAATACCTGTATAGATATATTTTTTTTGCTATGAAATGATTTACAAAGATCGATGCAAGCATCAAAAGAATATATAGTGGTTCGCCATAAGCATAGAAAAACAAGCTCCCCAGAAGTATTACATATAGTCTGTACTCTTCTTTGGTAATACAATATATTATTATAAATATAGGTAGAAATCTAAATAAAAATTCAATGCTTGAAAATACCATAGACACACCTTACATAAGTGGAGCAATTGTTTTTACAAGTCCTCCCACTATTTTATAATATAGCTTATCCTTTTCCACCGACTCAAAAGTAACCTGCTTACACTTTGAAAGTGTTTCCTGGAAATCTTTTTCAACATCCATTACTGCAGGAGATTTATACATATAAGTGGCACATTCAAAATGATGATAAAGGCTTCTGTAATCAAGATTTATGGAGCCTACAATAGCCTTCTTATCATCACAGACAAAGTTTTTTGCATGAACAAAACCTGGAGTATATTCATATAGCTTCACTCCGGATTTCAAAAGTGATTTATAATGTGTTTTAGCAAGAGAATATGCAACCTTCTTGTCCGGGATTCCCGGAAGAATTATCTTAACGTCCACACCTCTGTTTGCTGTATATTTAATAACATTGAGAGTCTCATCATCAAGCACCAGATAAGGTGTCATTATATGGACATAATCTGTGGCACGATTAAGGACATCCATATAAACATTCTCTCCCACCTTCTCATCATCAAGTGGAATGTCACTATAAGGCATAACAAATCCAAGGTTATTATCCGGAGTTATGTCAACTACTTCCGGATCATCAAGATAATTTTTAAGTTCTAATTCCGAACCATCTGATGCCCACATCTGAAGGAACATAAGGGTGTAGGCTTTGACTGCCTCTCCCTTCACCATTACAGCTGTATCCTTCCAGTAACCGAATCTCTCTATCTTATTTATATATTCATCAGCAAGATTTACTCCGCCACCAAAGGCAACCTTTCCATCAATAACAAATACTTTTCTGTGATCTCTGTAGTTGTAATAGGTAGAAATAAAAGGACGAATAGGTGCGAACTTCTTTGCCTGAATGCCAAGCTGTCTTAATCTGTCTGTATAATCATGCGGAAGAAGTTTCATCTCGCACATTCCATCATACATAACACGGACTTCAACACCCTCTTTAGCTTTATCCACCAGGGTTTTAAGCACCCTGCCCCACATATATCCTTCTGCTATTATAAAATATTCAATAAATATAAACTTTTCTGCCTTTTTCAGTTCCTCTTCCAAAGCCACGAAAAATTCTTCTCCGGACGGATAGTAATCTACAGAAGAATTTTTGAAGATAGGAAAGCATCCGGTTTTATTCACGTAATTACAGAGTTCACTTACACCAAGACTTTCCTGCTCAAGTTCATTATATACATTCTCATCCATCTTAATGGCATTCTTGGTATTCTTCATAATACCTATCATTCGCTTCTTAAGATTACGATGTCCCACTTCAGTCTGAGTAAAGAAGAAGAATGTACTACCCGGAATCGGAAATATACTTATGAGCATCAGCCAGGTGAGTTTAGCCGAAGAATCCATATCACTGTTAAAGAGATATATGACCATGAAAAATACAAAGATTCTCATCATGACCGTATATTCAGTTGCAAACTCGGTAAATATAACTAAAATAAATGCCAAAATTAAAGCCTGAAGCACCACAAGAATTCCGATCAGCATCATTCTGCTGAACAACACACGAAGAAGACCCTTCTTTCTATATCTTGTAAGCCTTATTTGATTATCTTCAGTACTGTAATTTTTTACCTTCATTTATAATCTTCCGCTTTTTAAAGTGGGAGAAGTCCCACCTTCTTTTTAACCTTATTTAAAGTTTTTCTTGAAACATAAGTAGCTGTTTCTGCACCTTTTTTATAGCACTGTTCAAGATATGCCTTATCATTTGAAACACGCTTGAACTCTTCTCTTATAGGTGTAAGTCCGTCAGCAACAACAGCTCCTACAGCCTTCTTAAAGTCGCCGTATCCCTTTCCGGCAAACTCTTTCTCAATATCCTCCATACTGAGTCCGGTAAATGCAGAATAAATAGTCATAAGGTTATTTATTCCATCCTTACCCTCAGCAAATCTTACCTCTGTATCACTGTCAGTAACCGCTCTTCTGAACTTAGCCATAATAACATCAGGCTCATCCAGTATTGAGATACATGCATTTGGATTCTCATCAGACTTAGACATCTTCTTAGTAGGGTTCTGAAGAGACATTATCTTAGCACCATTCTTAGGGATATATGGTTCAGGCATACGGAACACATCTCCGTAGATACCATTGAATCTGTTTACAATAGTTCTTGTAAGCTCAATATGCTGCTTCTGATCCGCTCCAACAGGAACAAAATCAGGCTGATAAAGAAGTATATCAGCAGCCATAAGTGCAGGATAATCAAAAAGACCTGCATTGATATTCTCAGGATGCTGAGATGACTTATCCTTAAACTGTGTCATTCTTGAGAGCTCACCAAACTGTGTATAGCAGGAAAGAATCCAACCAAGCTCAGCATGTGTAGGAACATGACTCTGTATGAACAGAAGACTCTGCTCAGGGTCAAGACCACATGCAAGAAGAAGTGCAAACGCCTCTTTACTATGCTTTCTCAGTTCTGCAGGATCCTGACGGACTGTAAGAGAATGAAGGTCCGCAACAAAATATGCACACTCATACTCTTCCTGTAATTCTTTCCAGTTTCTTACTGCTCCTATGTAGTTACCAAGTGTAAAAACTCCTGTAGGCTGAATACCGCTTAGAAGCACTTTCTTTTTTTCATTTGTTTCCATTTTTATAATCACCTTTTTACATAAATATAACTATGATATTTTACAACAGAAAATATCATAGTTTAATTGATTTAACTTGTCAAGATAACGCCCTTAACGAATATTTCTATACCAATGATAAGGAGTATAATCCCACCAAATATCGACGCCTTTCCTGCATATTTCATTCCAATAGCTTTGCCAATTTTTATTCCGGCAACACATATGATAAATGTAACTAAAAAAATGATCATTGAACAGAGAAATGCTTTAACCGGGCTATAATCAGCTATTGTGAATCCAACAGAAAGTGCATCTATTGATGTAGCAATACCTTGCACTATCAAAGTTCCCTTTCCGAGTCTGACGATTTCCTCATCTTCACCGCCGCCACGAATCCCTTCTATAATCATCTTTCCACCTATGAAGGCAAGAAGTATAAGAGCTATCCATGGAATAAACACCTCGAGCACATCAAAGATACTTATAATGGTATGAACCAGTATCCATCCTATAACCGGCATGATGAACTGAAATGCTGCAAATGTAAAAGCTATTCCAAAAAACTTTTTACTGCTCATTTTAGGTTCATTCAAACCATTGGCCATGGATACCGAAAAAGCATCCATAGCCAATCCAATTCCTAACATTAAGCTTGTAAATATAAAAGCAAATAATTCCATTATAAATTATTATTCCTCATCCGAGTTTACAACTGCGGCATAATACCTTGCGCCCTCATTTCTAACCTCGATATCTCTCTTCTCATAGATATCATCATAGTTAGTTATCATGAGTTCTACTATATATCTGGAAAGAGCTCCATCAAGGGCTCCGTCATGAAGCACCTTTATAACCTCTTCCTTTGACATTCCCGCTCTGTAAGGTCTGATCTCGGCAACGGCAGAGAATATATCTGCAACAGCCATGATTCGTGCCCCCATAGGAATATCATCTGCTTTAAGTCCGAAGGGATATCCTGCTCCATCCAGTTTCTCATGATGAAGACCTGCCCAGTCTCTGATCTGCTCAAATCCGGGGATATCCTTCAACAGAATATATGTATAATAAGCATGTTCCTTAACTACATTGAACTCTTCATCCGTAAGCTTATCATTCTTATTCAGAATACTCTTTGGAATAGTAAGCTTTCCGATATCATGAAGATATCCTGCGATCATTATCTTCTTACACTCTTCCTCTGACATTCCGATAAGCTCTGCAAGTCTGACTGCAGGAACTACCACACCTGAGGAGTGCATAGCAGTATATGAACTTCTATAGTCAATTATTCTGGACATGATTCTTGAATACTCAATAGTCTCATCCAGAGAAACATCTCTGTTTGCAGGAATATATTCCAGATAAGCATCCGGCATATGAAGAAGATTCATCCACATATATTCCACATCCTGAAGTGTCAGGAATGCTTCTATAACCTCTGCTGATATCTCATTTCCTGCCATCTCAGATATTTCCTCACATATATCCGGAATCTGATTTAATGCAGATCTTTTATAATCTATCATTTCGGAAACAGCATTTGCAAGACAGATTATCTGACTAAAGATAAATGCTTTCTTCATATCATCTGCCATTGCAAAGGACAGATCATCCATCTTATCACTGAATCTACCGGCAAGCATTACCTTTCTGATAAAATTGAATTTCGGGGACTCACCGATTATGCTGGCGCCCGCTTCAGTTATTTCACTGAATTTATAAGTAATCTTCTTACCCTCTTCATCAGTCTCCGGCAGTATAGAAAGTCCTGCATCGTGGAAAAGTGAAGCATAGATTATCATTAATCTGTCGCTTTCATCATATCCCATCTTATCCGCAATATTATAGGACAGATACGCAACCTGCTGATGATGACTATGTATTTCCGGCTGTAAAAGATTCATTGCATTGGCAAATCCCTTTACAATCCCTCTCATTGTACTTATCTTTTTGTCCATATATTAACCTCCCCAAATTCAGTTTCATATATATTCAAAAGTATTAATATAATTATACGATTGATATATTAAAAGTCAACCGACTGTTCTTCTCCATTAATTATCATCTTGCATCGGCTATACTTTATTTCTGAGTTTTCCTTTTTAATCATTGACGCAACTCCGCCATCAGATTTCAGGTCTATTATTATGTCGGCATTGTTGAACTTTGCACCGGAGTTTTCAGATTTGCCGCCATAGGCAAGAGCATATTTTCCCATACCCTGATATACATATGCAGCTGTTTCCACTACAAGTTTAGATGTACCATTATAGCTTCCCAGACCTGTGGAATAATCCGCTCTCACACTGGTAGTCATACTCATATCATGTAAGAATATATCTGCATACTCCCCATTAAATGTACCTACTGCTGTAATGTTTTTTCCGGCTGCAGTACACTGGATCAAAGATCTCCAGGCGTCTATACTTATGTTTTTTTCATAGGTTCCCAGACATACGCCATTTCGAACCACGGTATTGATTTGAAGATCACAATCGTGAATTATGAGATTATCACTGCCTCGGAAGGAACCGACACCAACTCCATCATCTCCATTGACGTTAATGGTGTATTTACCTTTATTAATTCTTATATCTCCGCCTTCACCGGATCCGATTCCGACACAGGTCTTTCCCTTGGATTCTATAAATATTTCTCCATCCTGATAGAACTCAATAAGGCCATGTCTTTTATCAAACTCATTTCCTATTCCATAATTCTCCGATGCAGCCACCTTTATATTAAGATCACCATCTCCTTCAAATGTAATCCTGGAGGATTCAGGTACCATGATTCCTCCTCCATTCAGAGAATTGGTTCCATTAAGTCGAAGAGTCAGACTGCTGTTTTCTGCCAGCTTTATGCAAGGACGATTCTTAATACTTGTAATATTGACATTTTCTATAATAACTCTGCCATCGTAGCCTTCCAGAACTTCAAGAGTTATTTCATTGGAAACCCCGGGAGCTCCAACTATAGTTATATCTCTAAATGTGGAACTTGCATCTCCGATCACTATGGACTTAAATTTATCCTTTATGATACTGCTGAGATTGATCCTGTTAAACTGCCCGGCTATATAAGCTTTATCAACACTTCCGTCCTCCATCTCCCGATGATATCTGTTGATTTCCATTTTTACATTACTATCAACAGAAGAAACTATTTCCGGAAGTGGTCTCGATACGTAATATCCCTGGATAAAATCTACTCCAAGTCTGATTACAGTAGCAAGTTCTTCTGAAGTTTCAACTCCCTCTGCAAGCGCCCTGATATTGTTAGCATGACAAAACTCTACTGTCTCTCGAACAAAATGCTGCTTCTGGGAACTGTCATTTATATCCGTAAGAAGTGAACGGTCAATCTTCACGTAATCCGGCATGTATCTGAGAAGATTACTTATGTTGGAGTAACCGGTTCCATAATCATCAACTGCCAGTTCAATACCCATCTCATTAAAATTATTCTTTATATCTGAAAGTTCCGCATCGTGAAGCTCTGCCTGCTCTGTAATCTCCACAACAGCATAATCAGAATGCTTTCCAAGAAGATTTTTCAGTTTATAATAATCATCCTTCTCAAGCCCGCTGCCGGGTATACTGTTAATAAAAACCTTTTTACCATCAAAAAGTTTTTTATTCTTATCTACTATATCTAAAACATTTATAAATGTAGCTTTTTCTACATCCGCCAGTCTGTTTAATTTATCTGCCTGTTTTATAATCTGAAGTGGAGGAATCTTCCATTCAGAATCCGATCTCATTAATGCCTCATATGAGTAGATCTCTCCATCCACCGCATTTACAATAGGCTGGAAATGATATGTAAGAAGATTATGGTTCAGAATCCGCTCCACCTCTTCTAATTCTCTTATCTCATCTCTTGATAATTCCTTATCTTTAATTCTTCCAAAGACCTTCTTGTCATTGGACTGTTTGTCCACCATATCCTTAAGTCCAAAGTAATGATTTTTATAATAATCTATTACCATGTTTCTTCTTAGGACTTCCAGTCCACGGGATACAGTTCTTATCCATAATCTGAAGGTTTCATCATAGGCTCTGGGGTTTTCGCCGTAGCTTACCATTGCATATCCAAAGGTTATATTCTCCATATAAAGTGGCGTAAACACGTAACCTCTGGGTGAAGCCATATAATCCAGATCCGGTAACATCTGTTTTGAATCAAACAGTTCGAATCCGCCTACCCTTCCCTTTCCGGAATTATGTTTATAATATGAAAGAGCATCCAGCATCTTATCAGAATATCCATCCTCAGAGTTATCCAGAGCAAAAAGCTTATCCTCTTCCAACCAAACCTGATTAAGGGCAATACTCAGTCTGTCCACATCCTCCAGCTGGAAGATATTTTCATATACGATATTGATATATTCCTCAAGACTATTTCCTAGGAAAATATCATCATGAAGATAATTATGCATAGAAAAATAGCCTTCTTCATTATCAATGTTTGACCACTCTTCTCTTGCAATTCTATTTCCCATAACAGACTGATCAACGCATCCACAGCTTTCACCCCGATAGAAGTCTGCTTCAAAGGAAAACTCACTAACCTCTTTCCCTTCCATGATGTCCATAAGGCAGGTCACAGAATATGCTCCATATTCCTTTGCAGGTATTATTCCTGATGTAAGGGACTTTGGACAAGTTTTTCCCTCCTCAGTTGCACCATAACCTGCAACTGCAATATCTTCAGGAATCCTGATTCCGTTATGTGTTAATTCATCGGCTAAACCAATGGCCATACAGTCATTAGCGCATATGACAGCCTCCGGGAGATTATCTCTGTCTCTCAGCAGTCTCTCTGCACAGCCGGTACCACTTGTATACCAGAAATCTCCATAGAAGACCCTGTCATCTCTGACTTCAAAGCCATGATCTTCCATAGCTTTTTTGTATGCCTCAAGTCTTCTTATAGAATGAATATGCATTTTTCTTCCTGTAAGAAATGCCATATCCTTAAGGCCATGCTCTTCTATCATATGGGATACGATCTTATAGATAACATCATATCCGTCAGTCCAAAAAGAATAGAAGTATTTGCTATCCGTGTCCACACAAACAACAGGACCATCAAATACTTCATGAATATGTTCCTCTATTTTTTCATTTATTCCGGGTGTCTGAATTGTATCGGAAAGAATGATGACACCATCAAACATGTCATAATTAATAAGGTTATAGATATTAGACTCGCCGACTTCGCGTTCTTTGCTATTCTGGTACTTTATATACATGGAAAAAACACAGACATCATAATTTATCTCAAACGCCTGCTGCATTATTCCACTTACAAAATCTCTCTGATAACCCTCGTCGGCCTGCCCCAGTAGTACCGCAATCCTGCCTGTAACCATTATCTAATCCCCATTAATAAATTCCTTTACTCCGGCCAATGCTCTCTGAGCATCAAACCTTCCAAGCTTGTACATCCTCTTGATCTTTTCAATATCCTTCTCAGATCTGGAAATCTTGATATATCTGCTTGGTCGAATAACAAAAGCTTTACCATCCATCTCAGCTTTATCTACATATAAAAGCTCTTTGTTGTATTCCTTATACCTTCCCTCACAACATTTGAGATATTCAGGATAATCCTTATACATTCTTCTCATCAAAGGCATGCTTTTGTCCGGCTTTTTAATATAGCCTGCCGGTCTTGTGAGAATAACTATATTCTTCTCAAAACCAAGATTCTGCATAGCCTTAAGTGGGATGCTGTCTGATGAACCCCCATCCAAAAGCTTCATCCCATTATACTCAACTATCTGTGAAACCAGAGGAAGGGATGCCGAAGCACGAACCGCATCCATCTGACTAAAGACATCCTTTATCTCCAGATACTCAGCTTTACCGGTTTCAAGATTAGTTGCAACTGAATAAACCTTGAACCCCTTTGCTGTATTCTCCTTAAACTTTTCAAAATCAAGAGGTGCCAGACTCTCCGGTATTTCGTGATAACAGAACTCAGTTTCACAAAGATCTCCTGTGTTGAACATGGACTTAAAGCTCATGAACCTTTTATCTGATCTGTATTTAACAAAGTATCTGATGTTTCTGGCATACTGCTCAGATACATAGGATAAACCATGTATGATTCCTGCAGAAACACCTGCAAGTCCATCAACCTTTATTCCATTTAACATAAACTCATCAAGAACGCCGGATGTATAAATACCTCGCATTCCGCCGCCTTCAAGAACAAATCCAAGTGACATATCAAACCTCTTCGTACTCACTCATCTCAATAAGGTCTTCCGGATCTTCCTTATAACCTCTCTTGAGATAATGCTTACCACCGTCTATATAGATGGCACCGCAGGAACATCTCACCAGATTACATCTGGATTTTGATTCTATAACATCTCCGCATTTCCTGCATTTGGCCATATTTCTTTTTATCTTTTTCATATGCTCTACTCTTCTGCTGTAAGTCTGTCAGCTTCATAGCTGATTTCTGTAATATCGTAATACTCTGTCTTAGCCCAGGTATTTCTTATTCTGTTGAATACCTTTGTAACGTAGTCCTGAGGAATTTCAGGAAGCAGAAGGAAGAACTGATTCTTACGACTCTGCATCATAAGATCACTCTTTCTGAGGGAGCTGTTAACAATCTTTCCGAAAGCTCTTGTCATTACGTTGAATTCATCAATTGTAATATCATCTACAGTCGGTGTGATTGAAATAAGCATCTTAACAGCTGAACCCTTGTATGTATGAATGTATCTTCTCATGAAACGGTATACGATACTGAAGTAGTCATACTCAAGCCAAAGTGCACCCTTATCCTTGTCGCCACCGTCAAGGCCCTTGCTGAGATAATCAAAATCATCCATAACGATGGTATCATCGTTAGTGATTCTCTTCTCATAGAATGCACAGCCTGTATTACCGGTCTGCTTAACATGATCAAGTGCTCTGTATGCCTTGTTGAAAAGAGTATCATAATTGGTACCCTGCTCAGGAACGAAAACAACACCAAAGGATGCTCCAAGTGAGATTCTCATTTCCTCACCTACAAGCTTTTTAACAACCTCAGAAATCTGGTTATTAATGTTTCCATATATTCTGGATGCTGCAACTTTATCGTTTATTGTTCTGCAGAATACAACAAACTCATCCCCTCCGATTCTGCCGTGAATAGAATCATCTGCTGTGTTGGCTATTATGGCTTCTTCTACCTTTTCAATAAGCACCTCTCCTACATCATAGCCATAAACATCATTGAAGATCTCTGAATTATCAAGATTGATGATCATGAGAGCTCCCTGTTCAGTCTCGCATGCCTGAGCCAGTTTTTCAATGATACCCATGTCAGGTGACATTCCGGTAAGCTTATCAACTGCATCTTCATCCATAAAATACATTAAATCGTCCATTTGTTTTCCCCTTTCTCCTGAGTTCTACTCATCATACCTTTCTTTGATCATTAATAGGTTCTCTTTGTTTTCAATTAATATTTCCACAAGTTCAGGATCAAAATGTGTTCCACTTTCTTCCTTCATTATTTCAAATGCTTTCTCTACTGAAAATCCATCCTTATAAGGTCGTTTGGATACAAGTGCATCGAAAACATCTGCTACCGCCATTATCCTTGCAGATAAAGGAATCTGTTCTCCT
Organism: Eubacterium sp.; assembly: GCA_024692605.1. GTDB lineage: Bacteria > Bacillota > Clostridia > Lachnospirales > Lachnospiraceae > Eubacterium_Q. The sequence goes on along the minus strand of JAILMQ010000154.1, from coordinate 26,399 downwards.
TTAAGTCCTCTTGGATATCCTTTGCTGCTTCCATCCCACCATTCATGGTGATGAAGTGCAATATTCTTTGCCATCTGGAGGTACTCGGTAGTACCCATTGTTTCACTGATACTCTCCAGCATCTCAAATCCCAGTACGGTGTGCGTCTTTATGATCTCGAATTCTTCATCTGTCAGCCGTCCCGGTTTATTCAGTATTGCGTCAGGTATCTTGATCTTACCGATATCATGAAGAGGTGCTGCAATTGTCAGAGTATTTATATACTCTTCCGTCACCAGATCCTTATACTTACCTTTTTCAAGAAGTCCTCCCGCTATGAGTGCACAATACGCTGCCGTTCTCTTAACGTGGTTTCCTGTTGTTTCATCCCTGCTTTCCACTATATCCGCAAGTGCAGTAATGATATTAATATTCAGGTCTGAAATAATTTCCGCCTGTTCAGTAGTTTTATCTATATATTCATCTATATCCTTAACGGTTTTCATCATCGCCAGATATAGTTCTTCGATTTCATTCTCTGTGTGGATATCAAGGGATTCGATCTTCTCTATGGATTTGTCTCTTCCCTTTTCTGTATCATATGCAAACCGTCCCATCTCCTTTGCCATCTTGTTCAGCGGGCTTACCACCCTCCGATTGGCAAGTACCATAGACCAGGAAACTATACATATCAACAGTCCTAAAACTGCAGAAAACATTTTTCCACAATAAAGAAGTGTTTCCGTACGAATCTCATGCATATTATAGTTACCTGTTGTGAAACCGGCTATTTTCGATTCCATATAGGTTTTATAGGATATGGCAAAAGCCACAATAGTGATGGCAAGACCGGAAAGTGTAAGCACCTTGGCCACCTGAGATCTCAGAGGATGCCAGATTTTCATATTCTCCGGACCGGCATCCGAAACATCCCTGCCTGCAACCACGATAAACTCATCTTTTACTTTCTTTGGTATAAGCATGCATACCAGATAAGCAACCAGTATGGATATAAGCTTATCCGGAAGTTCTATACAAAAATCAGCAATCGTCTGTGACATTAGAACCGACATTCCACGGGAATGAAGGATGTTGGCTATCGGCATTGACGCATTATCTGCTATTTTAAATCCGTACAATATATAAGTTAATAATGAGCACGGAATACTCAAAAGCAGGAAAATAGGAATCAGATAGAAAACCTTATAGAGTTTATCAAAAAATCCTTTATCTGCAGCCTTTCCGGCTATAACTGCAATAACAACATTAAACAGACCATAATAGAAGGTAGATGTATCGCTAAACCCACCTATCATGTTTGTTATAAATCCCACTGTTGAACCGGGAGCAAGTCCTCCAACCACTGCCACTATCATAGTTCCTATGGAATCAAGATAGAGAGGACATCCGGTAACAGATACGATATTTGCACCTAATCTGTTTATAAAAACACCCAACAGAATAAGAATTATTGTATATAATAGCTTCTTTTTTCCGTTTATTCTTATCATATTTCAAACCCATATTAGAAATGAATTATTTATACGAAAAACACACGTAATTATTTTATCATATTTTATTTGTATTTACTATATTTTTATTGCACTCAAAATCATTTTCTTTTTTATATAAATAGCTTTTTTTAGTGTATTGTAACTTCTTAAATTGACAAACATTAGAATTATACTTACAATGCTGAATAACGCATGTTCTACCTTGGATATTATCATTAATATCTACTAAAAACTAAATTGAAAGAGGTCATAAAATGAACGAGAAACCTAGAAGTTCCTTTAAGGGATCAATCGGATTTGTACTTGCTGCAGCAGGAAGCGCTGTAGGACTTGGAAATATATGGAGATTCCCATATCTTGCTGCAAGAAACGGAGGTGGACTCTTCCTTGCCATATATCTGATGCTTGCACTTACATTTGGTTTTGCAATGCTCACTACTGAGATTTCCATCGGAAGAAAAACAAAACAAAGTCCGTTAACTGCATATACAACCCTGAAAAAGGGATGGGGCTGGCTCGGATGGCTTGCAAGTATCGTTCCCTTCATGATAATGCCTTACTACTGCGTAATCGGAGGTTGGGTTCTTAAATACTTTATTGCATTTATGACCAATCACGGCGCAGAGGCTGCACAGGATGATTATTTCACAGGCTTCATCACAAGTCAGTATGAACCTATCATAACTACATTTGTATTTCTTGCAATATGTGCACTGATCATTTATGTGGGAGTTGAAGGCGGTATAGAAAGATTTTCAAAAATAGTAATGCCAATCCTTTTTATTCTTGTAATCGGAATTGCTATTTATTCATTAACTCTTAAGAATGCGGACACCGGAGCTACCGGACTGAAAGGATTAAAAATACTGTTTATACCAAGTGTAAAGGGTCTTACATTTACCAAGTTTTGTATGACCATTATGGATGCCATCGGACAGCTCTTCTACAGTCTGTCTGTTTCAATGGGTATTATGATCACCTACGGATCATATGTTAAGGATGAGGATAATCTTGCAAGATCCATAAACCAGATAGAGATTTTCGATACTGCTGTTGCATTTCTTGCCGGCGTAATGATAATCCCTGCAGTTTATGTATTTATGGGACCTGACGGAATGTCCACAGGACCTTCACTTATGTTCGTATCATTGCCTAAGATTTTCATGGCAATGGGACCTATAGGCAATATAATCGGTTCACTGTTCTTCGCCATGGTTCTGTTTGCTGCTATAACAAGTGCCATATCAATCCTTGAGGCTATCGTATCGGGAATGATGGACAAGTTTAAGTTATCCAGACATAAATCAACTATCGGCGAAAGCTTAGTTGCCCTTGTAATCGCAGTCATAGTATGTCTTGGTTATAACAAGTTATTCTTTAACATAAAGCTTCCAAACGGAAATGATGCACAGATTCTGGATATCATGGATTACATCAGTAACAATGTATTCATGCCGGTGGTTGCCATAGCAACCTGTATCCTTGTAGGCTGGATCATCTCTCCTAAGATTGTTACTGACGAGGTAACCAAAAACGGAGAAAAGTTCAACCGTAAAATTCTATATGGCATAATGGTAAGATTTATTGCTCCAGTGCTTCTGATATTACTTCTGCTCATATCATTGGGAGTATTCAAGAAGTTCATTAAGTAAAGAAAAATGTAAAACAAAAGAAAATGTAAAGAAATAAATAAACAAAAAGACCATGGTATTTTCATTCAAAGATGAATACCATGGTCTGATTTTTTTGTATGTTTATAGAAATCCTATTCAGCGTCGATGGTTGATACTGAAATAGTAAGCTCTTCAAGCACATCCAGAAGAACCTTTACTGTATCAATGGATGTAAACATTGTTACATTGTTTTCGCTGGCACATCTTCTTATCTCCACTCCGTCTCCGTAATGAACACCGGACATTATGGCTCTGGTATTGATAAGATAACTTACATATCCTGAACGAAGTGACTTAAGTATCTCTTCACTTCCCTCACTCATCTTGCCCCTTACTCTGGTCTTTATACCATGTTCCTTCAGGAAGTCAGCAGTTCCTATTGAAGCTTCGATATTGAAGCCCATATCATAGAACCTCTTTATAAGCGGAAGTGCCTCTTCTTTATCTTCATCAGCAAGAGTAACAAGCACTGTTCCGTAATTCTGAAGCTTGAGTCCGGATGCAACAAGCGCTTTAAACATAGCTCTGTGAAGCTTTGCGTCATATCCGATGGCTTCACCTGTGGATTTCATCTCCGGTGAAAGATATGCATCCATACCCTTCAGTTTTGAGAATGAGAAGGCAGGTGCCTTTACATACCAGCGCTTCTTCTCCTCCGGATAAACTACGTCGCCATAACCCTGTTCCTTAAGACTCTTTCCAAGAATTACCAGCGTTGCTATATCCGGCAGACTGTAGCCTGTTGCCTTTGAAAGAAATGGAACTGTTCTTGAGGATCTTGGATTAACCTCGATGATATAAACATTTTCATCCTTGTCTACAATAAACTGTATATTGAAAAGTCCGATAATACCGATTCCGAGACCCAGCTTTACTGTGTAATCAAGGATTGTGTCCTTAACCTTCTGGGAAACGCTGAATGGTGGATATACGCTGATGGAATCGCCGGAATGTACACCGGTTCTTTCAACCAGTTCCATAATTCCCGGAACGAATACATTTTCCCCATCACAGATGGCATCTACTTCCAGTTCTTTACCTCTGATGTATTTATCAACCAATACCGGTTTATCCTCGTCAATTTCAACCGCAGTCTTAAGATAGGTCTTCAAATCCTCTTCTTTTGCTACGATCTGCATAGCACGTCCACCAAGAACGAAGCTTGGACGAACAAGCACCGGATATCCTATTTCAGAAGCAGCTTTGATTCCCGCTTCTATGGATGTTACTGCCTGTCCCTTAGGCTGTGGAATCTCAAGTTCTTCCAGAAGGTGTTCGAAAAGATTACGGTCTTCTGCCTTATCGATGGCATCACAATCCGTACCGATTATCTTTACTCCTCTCTTATGCAGAGGCTCTGCAAGATTTATGGCTGTCTGTCCACCAAGAGAAGCAATTACTCCGATTGGATTTTCAAGATCTATGATATTCATCACATCCTCTGGTGTGAGAGGCTCAAAATACAGCTTATCTGCTGTTGTATAATCAGTCGAAACTGTTTCAGGATTGTTATTGATTATGATAGCGTCATACCCAAAGGATTTAATGGTCTGAACCGCATGAACGGTTGAATAATCAAACTCCACACCCTGTCCGATTCTGATAGGACCTGCACCCAGAACGATAACCTTCTTTTTCTCTGAAACTATGGACTCATTCTGATGCTCATAGGTGGAATAAAAGTAAGGTATGTAGCTGTCAAACTCTGAAGCACAGCTGTCTATCATCTTATAAACCGGATAGATTTTGTTTTCTCTTCTTATCTTCCATATGCTCTCTTCATCAGTATTCCAGAGAACTGCTATCTCCTTATCAGAGAAGCCTAACTTCTTTGCTGCTTTAAGTTCATCTATGTTATTTACATTTTCCTGTAATGCTTTTTCTTCGTTAACGATATTTCTGAACTTCCTCAGGAATATCATATCTATGGCGGTCTTATCTGCGATCTGCTCTATAGAAACGCCTCTTTTCATAAGCTCTGCTATGGCATAGATTCTGTCATCCGTTCCAAGGGAAATATAATCAAGAAGCTTTTCGTCATCGGCAAATTCTTTTGACTCACTATCCTTATCGAACTTCTCATTATGAAGATGGAATACTCCGATTTCAAGAGATCTGATAGCCTTAAGCAGACTTTCTTCAAGTGTACGTCCGATACTCATGACCTCACCGGTAGCCTTCATCTGTGTACCCAGGGTGTTATTGGCATCGGCGAACTTATCAAATGGGAATCTGGACATCTTTGTTACCACATAATCCAGTGCAGGTTCGAAAGAAGCAGGTGTGTTGGCAAGCATTATCTCATCCAGTCTCATGCCGATACTTATCTTTGCAGATACTCTTGCGATAGGATAACCACTGGCTTTAGATGCAAGGGCTGAGGATCTGGATACTCTCGGATTAACCTCGATCAGATAATACTGGAAGGATTTAGGATCCAGGGCAAACTGAACATTACATCCACCTCTTATTTCAAGGGCACGTATTATCTTAAGGGCACTGTCACGGAGCATGTGATACTCTTTGTTTGTCAACGTCTGTGATGGGCAGACAACTATTGAATCTCCTGTATGAATTCCAACAGGATCTACATTTTCCATGTTACAGATAGTAATGGCTGTGTCATTTGCATCGCGCATTACTTCGTACTCTATCTCCTTATAACCCTTTATACTTTTCTCAATAAGAACCTGATGAACAGGTGAAAGTACAAGAGCATTCTTCATTATCTCTCTGAACTCTTCTTCGTCTGATGCGAAACCACCACCGGTTCCGCCAAGGGTATATGCAGGACGCAGAATAACCGGATAACCTATATCCTCTGCCGCCTTCAGTCCTTCTTCCATATTGTTGGCTATTTCTGATGGAAGCACAGGCTCTCCCAGCTCCTCACAAAGCTCTTTGAAAAGCTCTCTGTCTTCGGCTCGTTCAATACTTCTGCTGCTGGTACCAAGAAGTTCACACTGGCATTCATCCAAGATTCCCTTTTTCTGAAGCTGGATTGCCAGGTTAAGTCCGGTCTGACCTCCAAGAGATGGAACTATTGCATCCGGTCTTTCATATCTTACAATCTTGGCTATATACTCCAGTGTAAGGGGTTCCATATATACCTTATCTGCAATACTGGGATCAGTCATTATTGTAGCGGGATTAGAGTTACAAAGAATAACCTTATACCCCTCTTCCTTAAGAGCAAGGCACGCCTGAGTTCCTGCATAGTCGAACTCTGCCGCCTGACCTATAACTATTGGTCCTGAACCAATTACCATTATCTTGTGTAAATCTGTTCTCTTTGGCATGTCTTCTCTCCTTTACTCACTAACTTTATGTAAACCTTTGTTCTCTGTCATCATATCAATGAATTCATCAAACAAATAACTGCTGTCCTGTGGTCCGGGTGCGCTTTCCGGGTGGTATTGCACACTAAAAACCATATCCTCCCTGCACTGAACACCTTCAACGGTGTTGTCAAGGATATTAACATGGGTAACCTCAAGTTTTGTATTATGTAAACTGTCTTCATCTACTGCATAGGAATGATTCTGAGATGTGATCTCGATCTTATCATTTTTCAGATTCTTTACAGGATGGTTTCCACCTCTGTGTCCAAACTTAAGCTTATAGGTCTTTGCTCCATAAGCCAGTGAGATCATCTGATGACCGAGACATATTCCGAATATTGGATAATGTCCGATGAGCTTTCTTACATTTTCATAAACAACCGGAACATCCGTTGGGTCTCCGGGACCGTTTGAAAGGAAGATTCCGTCCGGATTTAATGCTTCAATCTCCTCAACTGAAGTGTTGTAAGGAACTACTGTTACTTCACAGAATTTATTATTGAGAGATCGTATGATATTTCTTTTAATACCGCAATCGATAGCCACAACATGAAGGGATTTACCAGCCATGAATCTGGATGCATAGCTGGTCCATTTTTCCTTACAGCTGACCTGGGCAACTGCATCATGTAAAACAGGAGTTTCCTTTATCTTCTTCAAGCCTTCTTCAAGTGTAGTATCAATCCCTGTAATAAGCATCCTTCTGCTTCCCAGATCTCTGATACTTCTTGTTATCTCTCTAGTATCAACCCCGTAGATACCGGGAATATTATATTCCTTCATAAGCTCTGAAAGTGTTTTACTGCTTCTGAAGTTTGATGGTTCGTCGTTATACTCCCGTACTATAAGTCCACCTATGGATGGCTCTCTGGTTTCATAATCGTCATCATTAATTCCGTAGTTTCCTATCAGCGGATAAGTCATCACAACTGTCTGATATGTGTACGACGGATCCGATAGAATTTCCTGATAACCAACCATTGATGTATTAAATACTATCTCAGTGACACTTTCGATGTCTGCTCCAAAGCCGTAACCAAGATATTCACTGCCATCCTCAAGGATTATTTTTTTGTTATAATTCTCATTCATACCTATTTCTCCACCCTGTTCAAGAGAATAAGGGGCCTTGAGCGTAAACCCAAAACCCCCTTGTTTCTTAAGCTATATTTAATTCAACATATAGTATATAACTTAATTTCAAAAAGTCAATATATTGTATTGAAATTATTTTATTTTTTTTAATTATATTTCCATGAAGCCTTTATCAGTCTTCTCCGTTGATATATCCCTGGAGATAATTCTTATTAGCCTCGATATCAGGAACAAGAACTGCCATTCCATCGATATAGTCGCCGTAATAGGTTCCTTCAACCGGAATCAGATGACTCTTCATCTCGCCACCGGTCATTATTCCTGATGCAACTCTCAGCATGCCAAATGTTTTCATATCGGTTGTTATACTAGGAGCAGCTTCTGTCGCCATGTTGTAACCACTGATAAAGTGACCATGCTTAACCTTGCTGACAGCACCGGAGATAACCTTTCTCTGTCGCTCGGTTCTATCCCAGTCGGAATTGCCCACATATCTGATTCTGGAGTATGCCAGCAGCTGACTTGGTGTAAGGTTATTAACACCAGGCTGGAGATTCCATACTTCATCAGACGCATCATTATTTGAACCGAATCCAGGATTCTCATTCATATACTGAGCCTCTTCAGCTGTAAGTTCCATATCCATATTTCCAACGGCTGTCATAGCCTCAAGGAAACCATCGAAGTCAACCATTGCATTTCCGTCAATGGTTATTCCGAAATTCTCTTCTATGGTCTGATCAAGAAGATCAATTCCGCCGTATGCATAAGCTGCATTGATTCTGTTTCCGCCATGTCCGGGAATCTGAACATAGGTATCTCTCATGATAGAAGTCATTGCAACCTTGTTCTTCTTGGCATTAACAGAAAGAAGGATAATACTGTCTGAACGCTGTCCTTCCTCTCCTTCTCTTGCATCCTGTCCAATAAGAAGTATATTTACAACCTGATGCTTTCCTGCAGCCGGTCTCTTGCTGACCTCAGATTCAACATGGTTGAATCTTCTTGTGATATTCCATACTGCAAAGAAAAAGATCAAAAACAGAACAAGTAAAACAATAAAAAATGTCTTGAAAAATCTTGCTGCAGGACTTTTCTTTCTTTTACGTCTTCTGGCATTTCTTTTTGCCTGCTTCTGCTGTCTTTCTCTTCTTGTTTCTCTATCATCAGCTTCTTCAAAATCCTCATCATATTCATCCTCTTCATAACGAGGCTGAGGATTCCTTGGTCTGCGACGTCTTTCTTCATAGGAATTGTTATAGTCTTCGTCACTGACTGCCTGATCAGGGTCAAATGTACGGGTACGTGGACGTTCCTCTCTACGCTGTTCGCGCATCTTCTTTTCCTGCTTGCGCTGTTCCAGCTCCCTGATACGTCTCAGTTCTTCTCTCTGAAGCTCTTCAAGTTCCCTTTTTCTTCTGGCAGATGCCCTTCTGATTCGGTCTAACTCTTCATCTTCTTCGTTGTATCCCATAGTTCCTCCTATTTTACAATTCTTCACTGTTTAGTTCTATTGTAAACGGACCGTCATTGATGATGCTACATCTCATATCCGCACCAAAACTACCTGTACCAATATAAATTATGTCAACCTCATTGTCAATATCTTTGTTCTGTTCATCAGCCCAATTATTACATCTATCTACTATATAATCGTAGATTTCTTCTGCATGTTCAGGAGAGCCTGCCTTAACAAAGGATGGACGGTTGCCCTTTTTGCAATCTGCATAAAGGGTAAACTGTGATACCAGAAGCAGGGAACCTCTTACATCTGCCAGGCTAAGATTGGTCTTACCCTCAGCATCTGCAAATATCCTGAGTCCTAACATTTTCTTTATCAGCTTATCTGCCGTTTCCTTGGTATCTTCATTACATACACCGATAAGGACGAAGAAGCCTTTATCTACCTTACCTATAACCTCTCCTTCAACCTCAACGCTTGCTTTTTCTACTCTTTGAATTATAAACTTCATCTATTCACCTGCTTTATTGGATTTATTCTTCTGCCCCGTTAAATCTATCGAGATACAGAATATTAAAATCAACGTCCGTCGAAATGCCATCAATTCTGCCGACGCTGGTATGCTGCCACATATAATAATCACCGGTATAGTCAGTCTGACTTGTATAATGTGCCAGCCAGATCTTGTGATCATATTCATTCTTCCACACTGTCTGCAGGAAGTTCTTGCTGCTGTATATACAGGTCTCATAACCCTTAGCTTCCAACTCACTGGCAAAGGTTTCATAGCAGTTATTCAGATCATTGATATTCATTCCATGTTCTTCAAACTTAAGGAAATCCTCCCAGTCATAAGCAATAGGGAAATCCAGCTTTTCGCCATCCAGAACATTCAGAAGATAATCAATATTCCCCTTAACCTCTTCCGGGGAGCTTTCCTCAGCATGCCAGTATATTCCAACTTTTAATCCTGCTTCCTTTGCCGCACGGATATTGTAATCATACTTCGCATCGGTATAATTCTCTCCGTCATCATATCCACCGATTCTCATGATAACAAAGTCACAGCCGGCAGCTTTAACTTTATTAAAATCTATGTCCTTCTGCCATCTGGATACATCAAGGCCGAAGCTTACATTTCCATTACCATATTTCTCCTTGAACTCGCTGAAGCTCTCCGTATCATGTCTGGATGAGCCTCCGGAGTCAGATGGTGCGGAATCGATCACAGAGACCTTAACAGAAGCAGTCTTTGTATGTCCGGCGTCATCCTTAAGGGTTAGGGTTATTGGATAGTCACCATTTGTGGATGTATCCACGTTGCCATCCATCACCAGCTCAACTTCTCTATCCACATCATCCCCATAGCCTATATGATCATGAATATTGAAATTCGTTCCTCTGACCACATTTATATTTGAAGCAGATATCAGAAAAACCGGAGCCTCCTTGTCATCCTCCAGAGTTACCTCCTTTGGTACAAAATCACCACTGGAAGCTCTCTCGGTTTTAGTTGCATCCAACCGGGTTGCAACTGCCGCCTCTGTAGTCGTCTCTGTGGTCATTTCCGTTGTGGCTTCGGTTTTCTTTTTTGCATCATTCTCAGATGCCTTTACAAAATCTTCAACTTCTATCTTATCTACAAGCACCTCACTGTCATCACTTTTCTTTTTCGAAGAAATCGTGCTGACAAGAATAAGAATACCTGCAAAGATTACAACTACTCCCATAAAGATCAGGAGTATTTTTTTTATCTTGTCACCAATCATAAATTGGGAAGACCTCCGTGGAAATTAAATAATGAATGTTTTTATTATCTACTAACTATTCGCTATGGTTCGCCCTCATTCGGATTGTCCGCGGTGCTCTACCGTCTGCTACGCAGACACAATCCTCATGAACATGAACCATCCTGCGTTGCCTAGTCGCTCATGTCTACGTCCAGTGTAGGGACTATCTTGTAGTCCGGGAACATGGCTTTTAATTCGTTTACTACGGATTTGAACATCTCATCTCTGTTTTTGTAATCATAGTCTATGATGATATCAAATCTGAAAAGTTTCTTTTCTTCTTCATAGTAGAAGCCGTGAACCTCCAGAACTTCCTGATGTCGATATGCTACTTCTTTTACTACATTTTCTATCTCAGCTGCTCTGGAATCGCTGGTGTTATAAGAATAAACTGATACGCCGGCCATGATAACACCGGTCTTTTTTGCAACAGCATAGCTGATTTCTCTTTCCAGTTTATCCAGTTCTCTGGCGGTCATGGTTTCCGGAACTTCAATATGCACTGAACCTATAAGTCTGTTTGGTCCATAATTATGAAGGAACAGGTCATATGCACCTTTGACTTCCGGGAAGGAAAGTATAATCTGCTTTACTTCTTTGGCAAGTTCAGGATCGATTCTGGCACCAATCAATTCATTTACAGTTTCTCTGAAAATCTCGATACCGGATTTAATGATTATTATGGAAATTATGGCACCCAGATAGCTTTCCAAACTAAGTCCCAAAAACATAAATATTAACGCTGCCACAAGGGTTGCCGCTGATATAACGGAATCAAAAAGTGCATCCTTACCTGAAGCAATCAGGGAATCCGAATCAACTTTTTTGCCGACTCTTGTTACATAAATGCCCAAAACAATTTTCACAATAACAGCAACAACGATAATAAGCAGCGATATTTTATCATATTCAGGAACCGCAGGCTTTAATATCTTCTTAACAGACTCATAAAGAGCTGTAATTCCTGCATATAAAATAAGCGCTGAAATAGCCAGAGTACTTAGATACTCCAGCCTTCCCTGACCTAAAGGATGTTTTTTGTCAGGTTCTCTCGCAGCAAGCTTAGTACCGATAATAGTTATCAGCGAAGAACAGGCATCTGTGGCATTGTTTATAGCATCCATAGTAATGGCTACTGAATGTGTAAGCACTCCAATAAATGCCTTAAAGGCCGCAAGAAATATATTGGCAATAACGCCAATAATACTTGTTCTGACTATCTTTTTTTCTCTAATCTGTATCTCTCTTGAAACCATATATTATTATTCCTGTAATCTATTGATGCTGCTAATACTTTCCTATAAATTGTTTTGTTCTTTCTTCCTGTGGGTTTTCAAAGATCTGCTCTGAAGTACCCTGTTCGAGAACAAAACCATTATCCATAAATATAACTTTATCAGAAACGTCCTTTGCAAATGACATCTCATGTGTAACTATTATCATAGTCATCTTCTTTTCAGCAAGACCTTTGATTACTTTAAGAACCTCACCTGTAAGTTCAGGATCCAAGGCAGAGGTCGGTTCATCAAAGCACAGGATGTCCGGCTTCAATGCAAGAGCCCTTGCTATTGCCACTCTCTGCTGCTGACCACCCGAAAGCTGGTGAGGATAATTATCCATTCTAAGCTCCAGTCCCATCTGTTTTAAAAGGTCAACTGCTTCGGATTTTATTTCTTCCAAAATAGCTTTTTTATCTGATTTATAGTTTGGCAATTTCTTCGCCTGTAACTGGCGAGCCAGCATTACATTTTCCAAGGCAGTATACTGTGGAAAAAGATTAAAGGACTGGAATACCATGCCAAAATGTCTGTCAGTTTTCTTTGCATTTTCCTTCAGATACTTAGGATCTTCAGCATCAAAGACTATATTTCCATCAACCTTTATCACACCTTTATCAGCATGTTCAAGATAGTTAAGACATCTGAGAAGGGTTGTCTTTCCACTTCCCGAAGAACCGATTATGGAAAGAACCTCACTCTTTTCAAGTGTGAAACATATATCCTTTAATACCTCAATCTTATCGAAGGACTTACCTATATGTTCTACTTCTAATATGCTCATATAATCCTCCATCACCTGAAATAATCCAGTTTCTTTTCACATCCGCCCAGTAAAAGCGTTAACAGTCCGTTACATATCAGATAATAAATGGCAGTGAAAAACAGAGGCCATATCGCACCTGAAATACCCTGTGACCCCTTCATAAATGCCTGGCCGGCCCATATAACTTCCTGAAGCGCAATAATTCTGGCCAAGGAAGTATCCTTGACCAGAGTAAGAATTTCGTTAGACATCGGTGGAAGTATTCTCTTAATCATCTGAAGCAGCTTTACTCTGAAGAAAACCTGTGTCTTAGTCATGCCCAGAACATAGCCGGCTTCATCCTGTCCCATTGGAATACTGATTATTCCGCCTCTGAATATCTCAGAAAAATAGCATGCATAGTTGATAATAAATGCAACTGATGACGCTACAAATCTTCCTGTCTCAGCCCCGCCCCAGATTGCATTTTTCAGCACAAGGCCCGGGAAATAATAAATAATGAGAAGCTGTATCATCAGCGGAGTTCCACGGATAACCCATATTAGAAGCTTAAAGAAAAGCTTTATCGGAGTAATCTTCGACTGGCTTCCGAAGCATATCAGAAGTCCCAGGGGAAGTGCTCCCAAAAGTGTTACAAAAAATAATTTTAATGTTTGCAAAAAACCAATATTCAGTGAATGAATAACTATTGGCAGCTGTTTTAAAAATAAGTCCATTAAGATATCCCTCTATCTAATTTATTATTGTTCTATCAGGGCTGCCTGAACGCCATACTTCTCTGCTGTTTTCTGCATATTACCTGATGTATACTGATCCTTTAAGAATTTATTAAACTCTTCCACAAGATCAGAACCTTTACGGAATCCAACTCCGTATTCCTCACTATTGAGTCCTATTGTATATGTAAGCTTATCATAGCTTGTTCCCTCTCCAACCATTGCAGCTGCCATAAGTGAATCTATTATAGCTGCATCCGAGGTATTTGCTGCAACCTCCATAAGTGCTGCCGCCTGGTTATTTACTGAAGTGTAGTTTAGGCCGTTTGCCTTTGCCTGCTCTTCACCGGCACTACCAACTTCCACCGCAAAGTTAAGATCCTTCAAGCTTTCAACAGTCTGATACTGATCAGCCTTGTCACTAGGTACGATTACGATCTGAGCATTGTTGCAATAAGGATTTGAGCAATCCATAGAATTCTTAACTTCATCTGTAAGTGTCATACCATTCCATACACAGTCAATATTCTTTGAACTAAGCTCAAGTGCTTTGTTATCCCACTCAATCTCTACGAATTCAACTTCAACACCAAGGGTCTTGGCAAATTCCTTTGCCATATCTGCATCAAAGCCGATCCAGTCACCATTCTCGTCCTTATAATCCATAGGCTCAAAATCTGTGATTCCTACATAGAGTCTTCCAGAGTCCTTTACCTTTGCGATATCAGGCTCTGAACCTGCTTCTACAGTTTCCTCTGTCTGTGTAGACGCAGTATCTTTTCCCGAACCACATGCAACCATTGAAAATGCTAATGCAGAAGTCATCAGCAGGGCTATAAGCTTTTTAAACATTGTTAATTTTTCCTCCTAGTTTTTACCATTAAGCTTATTTATAATAGTCGGAAGTTCACCATCTATCTTATCGTTATCAAGCTGGCAGGTTCCTGCATTTGCATGACCGCCGCCACCATAAGAAAGACAGAGCTCTCCGATATTAAAATCAGAATTCTTATTTATGATTGATTTACCAATCATTACTGCAGTATTCTGCTTACGGAATCCCCAAGCTACATGAACTGAAATCTCAACTTCAGGCCATAAAGCATAAACCATAAATCTATTACCGGTATAAATAGTCTCTTCATTTCTGAGATCTATAACTGCAACCTTATCCTCAATCCTTGTAATCCTCTTAAGTTGTTCTACGAAAAGCTCCTGCTGGCGGAAATAAAGATCCACTCTCTCCTTAACATCCGGAAGTTCAAGAACTTGATCAATGGTGTGATCAACACAGTAATCGATCAACTCCATCATAAGATCATAATTTGAGATTCTAAACTCGTGGAATCTTCCAAGTCCTGTACGAGCATCCATAAGGAAGTTCATAAGAACCCAGCCTGTAGGATTAAGTATTTCATCCTTAATGAAATCAGCACTGTCACCCTTATCAACAGCCGTCATGATTTCTTCAGAAACTCTTGTGAATTTCTCTGCACCACCATAATAGTCATAAACCACTCTTGCAGCTGACTTAGCGTTGCCATCTATTATGTACTTACCTTCATAATCTTCCTTCTTATTTCTGATAAGCTCACTCTCATGATGATCAAAAGCAAGACCAACCCTCTTATCAAAAGGAAGGTTTGTAGTAATATCATTTTCAGTAATATCAACCTTGCCATCCTGCACATCCTTAGGATGAACGAACTTAATATCCCCAATTATATCAAGCTCTCTAAGCAGCATTGCACATACAAGGCCATCAAAATCACTTCTCGTAACAAGTCTTCTCTTCATTTGTAACCTCCATAAATAACTAAATAATTTTATATAGTTTTGTTTGTAGTCATATACTCTTATATAATAACCAATTTAATAGATTTATACAAGAATTAAATCTACTTCGGGAGGGAGTCGATGACTGGCTGTTTGGGAGTCGAAAAGCTATAATTTCACACATTTTACCCAAAATATTAGCCAATTTCATATTTTTCAATATCTTACATATTTACACAAAAGACATAAATATTGTTTATTATTCTTTTGATATGTGTTAGAATGTGTAAAGTCTCAAATCAGAGAAACTGATTCAACAAAAGAATTTGAGATAGCAATATAATATAATCTCGTACTGACTCAGGAGGGTTCGTCCCGACTGGAAAGGCGTATCAAAACCGGAATTCACAGGGAAAGTACGCCGTTACTTTCCCTTTTATTATAGGAGGCAGGCATGGAAAACAGAATCGTTCTAATCGGAATTATTGTTGAAAATGAAGATAGCGTTGAAAAGCTGAACCAGATTCTACATGAATATCGAAGCTATATTATCGGGCGCATGGGAATTCCATATAAAGAAAAGAACATCTCTATCATCAGTGTAAGTCTTGATGCTCCTGAAAATGTAATAAGCTCGGTTTCAGGTAAAATAGGGATGCTGGATGGTGTCACTTCCAAAACTATATACACCAAGAAATAGTAATATGGTTTACATAAAACCATCCCAAAAGAAGTATAGTAGTTTACATAATTCAAGGATTTTTAATCATGCAATCTGAAGCAAAGCAGCTTATTGACAAGCTGGAAACAGAAAACCAACTTAATAAGGAAGAATGGATCTATCTTCTGGAGCATAGGACTGATGAATTGTCTAAGTATCTCTTTCAGAAGTCTGATGCAGTCAGGCGTAAGTACTATGGAACAGATGTCTATGTCAGAGGGCTTATAGAATTTACAAATTACTGCAAGAACGACTGCTACTACTGCGGTATCCGCTGTGGCAACAAAAATGCCGAGCGATACAGACTGAGTGATGAGGAAATTCTCTTCTGCACCGATGAAGGTCATAAGCTTGGTTTCAGAACCTTTGTTCTTCAGGGTGGTGAAGATCCTTACTTTACCGATGACCACATCTGTCATCTGGTGGAGTCCATCAAGAAAAATCATCCGGATTGTGCCGTAACCCTCTCCATCGGCGAGAAAAGCTATGAAAGCTATAAAAGGTATTTCGATGCCGGGGCTGACAGATATCTGCTGAGACACGAAACAGCAAACCTTGATCATTACAGCAGATTACATCCCTCTAATCTTTCCGGAAAGAAAAGGCAGGAATGTCTTTATATGCTGAAGGAAATCGGTTACCAGGTGGGGGCCGGCTTCATGGTAGGCTCTCCTTTTCAGACAAAGGAGAATCTTGCAGAGGACCTGATTTTCTTAAAGGAGCTTGAACCTCATATGGTTGGAATCGGGCCATTTATCAGCCACCACGATACACCCTTTAAGGATGAACCAAATGGCACATTGGAGGAAACTCTCTTCCTGCTGGGGGGCATAAGACTCAGTCTTCCTCAGGTTCTGCTTCCATCCACTACTGCTCTTGGCACCATTGATCCACAGGGCAGAGAACTTGGAATTAAGGCAGGGGCAAATGTAATCATGCCGAATCTTTCTCCGGTAAAGGTCCGCGGCAAGTATTTACTTTATGATGACAAAATATGTACAGGTGAGGAATCCGCCCAGTGCAAGGTATGTCTTGAAAAAAGAATAGAATCAATAGGATACAAAATCGTCACCTCACGTGGCGACCATTATAATTATTACAATTGGAGGTAATAAAATGTACAACCCAAAATCATTAAAAGCAGAAGAATTTATCGACAACGAGGAGATACTGGAATCCTTAAAATATGCCGATGAAAACAAAAACAACCCAGAAGTAATTGATGCAATCCTTAAGAAGGCAAGAGAAACCAAAGGACTTGACCACAGAGAAGCATCTGTACTTCTTGCTTGTGAGATTCCTGAAAAGAACGAAGAAATCTACAAGCTTGCAGAGGAAATCAAGAAGGAATTCTACGGTAACAGAATCGTACTCTTCGCTCCTCTTTATCTTTCAAATTACTGCATCAACTCATGCACCTACTGTCCTTATCATGTAAAGAACAGATCAATCGCACGAGTTAAGCTGACTCAGGAGCAGATTCGTAATGAGGTTATAGCTCTTCAGGATATGGGACATAAGCGTCTCGCTCTGGAGGCCGGTGAAGATCCAATCAATAACCCTATTGAATATATTCTTGAAAGTATCGATACCATCTACTCTATCAAGCATAAAAACGGTGCCATAAGAAGGGTAAATGTAAACATCGCCGCTACAACAGTTGAAAACTACAAGAAGCTTCATGATGCCGGAATCGGAACTTATATCCTCTTCCAGGAAACATATCATAAAGAATCCTACCAGCAGCTTCATCCGGCAGGACCTAAGAGTGATTATGCATATCATACTGAGGCTATGGACAGAGCTATGCAGGGTGGAATCGACGATGTAGGACTTGGAGTACTCTTCGGTCTCGACAAATACCGTTATGAGTTTGCAGGACTTCTTATGCATGCAGAACATCTTGAAGCAGTTCACGGCGTAGGACCTCACACAATCTCAGTTCCAAGAATCTGTCCTGCAGATGATATCGATGTAAATGATTTCTCAAATGCAATCGATGACGATACATTTGCCAAGCTGGTAGCATGTATAAGAATTGCAGTTCCTTATACAGGAATGATCGTATCAACTCGTGAGTCTCAGAAAACAAGAGAACGTGTACTCCATCTGGGTATCTCACAGATTTCCGGAGGTTCCCGTACTTCAGTTGGTGGTTACACAGAAGAAGAAAGACCTGAGGATACAGTTCAGTTCGATGTATCCGACAGAAGATCTCTTGATGAAGTAATTAAATGGCTTATGGAGATGGACTATGTTCCATCCTTCTGTACAGCATGTTATAGAGAAGGAAGAACCGGTGACAGATTCATGTCACTTTGTAAGGCAAAGCAGATTCAGAACTGCTGTCTTCCAAATGCACTTATGACCCTTGAGGAATACCTGGTTGACTATGCTGCACCTGCAACAAGAGAGCTTGGTGAAAAGCTTATTCAGGACAATATGGTTGACATAACTAATCCAAAGGTTATGGAAATCCTTAAGGACAGACTTGTTAAGATCAAAGAAGGCGGCGAAAGAGATTTCAGATTCTAATAAATCAGATTTTAGTTTTATTATTTTTAGTTTTATTATTTATAGTTATATTTAAAACTCCAGGAGGCAACATGAGTTTAAATGATATCCCATCCGGCGAACGAAAACATATTGCTTTTTTCGGATGCAGGAATGCAGGTAAATCAAGTCTGGTAAATGCATTTACCGGTCAAAAGCTTTCAATAGTCTCAGATACAAAAGGTACTACTACCGATCCCGTGAGCAAAAGCATGGAGTTACTTCCGCTGGGGCCTGTAGTGATAATAGATACACCGGGAATCGATGATGTGGGAACCCTGGGTGAACTTAGAGTTGAAAAAACAAAGCAGGTGCTGAATAAAACTGACATAGCCATACTTGTTGTAGACTCTTCCATCGGCATCTCATCTGTAGACAAAGAGCTTATAGACATATATAAGGAGAAAAAAATACCTTATATAATCGCTTATAATAAAGTTGACATAATCCAAGGCAAGGATTCATTATCAGCTAAAAATACAGACACGAATAAAGAGTCAGTTAACATAACGCAAACCAGTGACACCGAAAATATAATCTATGTCAGTGCCACCTCGGGAACAAATATTGACACACTTAAGGAAACTGCCGCTAGGCTGATAAAGGAAAGCCCTCAGGAAAATGAACTGATTGGCGACCTTATTCAGCCGGGGGATAAGATAGTTCTGGTTATACCCATTGACAAGGCAGCTCCAAAGGGACGTCTGATACTCCCCCAGCAGCAGGTTATCCGGGATGCTCTGGATCACGGAGCTATACCTATTATGTGCAGGGATAGTGAACTGGAAGAAACCCTTTTCTCACTTAAGGAAGATCCAAGAATGGTAATAACAGATTCCCAGGCATTTGGTAAGGTAAGTAAGCTCGTACCTAAGCGAATACCTCTTACTTCATTTTCAATACTTATGGCCAGGTATAAGGGTAACCTCTACCCTTCCGTTATTGGTGCTTCAAAGATTAAGTCTATTCAGAATGGTGACAAGATACTTATAAGTGAGGGCTGTACACATCACCGTCAATGCGGCGATATAGGTTCTGTGAAGCTACCGAAATGGATCAAGGATTTTACAGGATGCGAGCCTGAAATACACCTTAGTTCCGGAACCGAATTCCCGGAAGATCTTTCTGATTACAAGCTGATAATACACTGCGGCGCATGTATGCTTACTCCTACAGAAGCTAAGTCCAGATATGAAAGAGCCGGTGTGCAAAATGTACCAATAACGAATTACGGAACAGCCATTGCATATATGAATGGCATATTGAAACGAAGTCTGGAAATCTTCCCTGACCTTGCGGAATTAATATAAACCATTCAAAGACAACTTTAAATTAATACAAATTCAAAAAAAGGTTGACTCCATATCACATATGGTGTCAACCTTTTCTAATTCTGCTATTATTTCCTTATCCTTATTTCTCCATCTTTCTCTGGATCAGTTTTATAATCTCGACAATAGGAATTATTGAAACTGCTATTCCAAGGGCAATAGAAAACTCTTTAAGATCTATAAATGTGAAGGAGAATAGATTTCTCAGCACCGGTACGTACAGAATCAATACTGTAAGCACAAGTGAAAGAATAAGTGTTCCCCAAAGTACCTTATTCTGCTTCTTGAGACTGAAAAGTGATGCTCTTCTGGATCTCATATTGAAGCTGTGGAATACCTCTGTAAGAGAAAGTGTCAGGAAAGCCATTGTCATTCCATCATTTGAGGTTGTAAATGTCCAGGTACCTGATTCCAGATAATGTCCTATCAGGTAAGATAATACTGTAAGTATTGCTATAATAAGTCCCTGGAACACAACGTCGAAGCCAAGTCCACCGGAGAATATTCCATCTGTTTTATTTCTAGGTTCCTGCGTCATTGTATTTGCTTCTGCTTCTTCCATACCAAGGCCTATCGCCGGGAAACAGTCTGTAATAAGATTGATCCACAGAAGGTGTGCCGGTTTAAGAATTACGAAATTAAGTATTGTAGCAATAAATATAGCAATTACCTCTGCAAGATTCGAAGAAAGCAGGAACTGTATGGACTTACGAATATTGTCATAGATTCTTCTTCCCTCTGCTACCGCCGCAACAATGGTTGCAAAGTTATCATCTGTCAGGATCATATCTGCAACATTCTTTGTTACGTCAGTTCCTGTAATACCCATTCCTACACCGATGTCAGCTGACTTGATAGAAGGAGCATCATTAACTCCGTCACCTGTCATGGCAGTAACCTTGTCTTTAGCCTTCCATGCATTTACAATTCTAACCTTATGTTCAGGCTGAACTCTTGCATAAACAGAATAATCACCAACATGTTCAGCAAAATATTCATCGGAAAGTTCTTCAAGCTCAGCACCTGTGATAGCTTCATAAGTAACGCTGCTTCCATCCTCAGCCTTACCTTCAAGAATTCCCAATTCCTTTGCTATGGCAACAGCTGTATCTCTATGGTCACCTGTGATCATCACAGGACGAATACCTGCCTGGCGGCAATGCTCTATAGCAACCTTAACCTCAGGTCTTATTGGATCGATCATTCCGCAAAGACCGATATATACAAGATCCTTTTCAAGTGCCTCCGGGGAAAGATCCGAAGGAATCTCTGAAAGTTTCTTATAGCCAAGGGCCAGAACACGAAGTGCTTTATCCGCCATACCCTTGTTAGCTTCCTTAATATCCCCTAATACCTCAGCATCAAGATCTTTTATATCTGTTCCATACATATAGAAGCTGCAGGCATCCAGTACACAGTCAGGAGCACCCTTAGTAAACTGTATATATCCACCCTCCGGATTCTTATGAATGGTTGTCATCATTTTTCTAAGAGAATCAAAAGGAGCTTCGCCAACACGTTCGTACTTTTCCTTAAGCTCACCCTTAGGAAGACCATTATTCGCAGCA
Organism: Eubacterium sp.; assembly: GCA_024692605.1. Lineage (GTDB taxonomy): Bacteria > Bacillota > Clostridia > Lachnospirales > Lachnospiraceae > Eubacterium_Q. The sequence goes on along the minus strand of JAILMQ010000154.1, from coordinate 4,837 downwards.
TCTGTTACAAGAGCACATTCGGTAGCCTCTCCCACTGCTTTATCAGTTTCCCATTCAGCATCTGAGCAGAGAGCCATTCCCTTTATAAGCATTTCCTCATCAGTAAGAGTAACATGCTCAACAACTGTCATCTTGTTCTGTGTAAGTGTTCCTGTTTTATCTGAACATATGATCTGAGTACATCCCAAAGTTTCAACTGCCGTAAGACGTCTGATGATGGCATGGTTCTTAGACATATGTGTAACACCGATAGAAAGAAGAACGGTTACTACTGCTGCAAGTCCCTCAGGGATTGCTGCAACTGCAAGGGATATTGCAATCATAAATGTATCCAGGAAGAATTTGCCGTTCAGTCCCTCTCCTGTTACAAGATTACGGATTATATTGATTCCAAAGATTACAGCACAGATAACAAGTACCATTATGGAAAGAATCTTTGAAAGTTCATTAAGTTTAATCTGAAGAGGTGTTTCTTCATCACCGGCCTGTGATAACTGATCAGCTATCTTACCCATCTCAGTGGACATTCCGGTATCAGTAACAACCGCCTTACAACGTCCATACTGAACTGAAGAACCCATGTATATCATATTTGCCCTGTCTCCAAGAGGAACATCTGTAGCTCCCTCCGTTGACAGTTTATCAGCAGTTTTTTCAGATGGAACAGATTCTCCTGTAAGAGCTGCCTCCTCAACCTTAAGGGATGCAGCTTCAATAATTCTGGCATCTGCCGGAACACTGTCACCTGCTTCAAGGGAGATAATATCTCCGGGAACAAGTTCAGCAGAAGGAATAACCTTTACTTCCCCATCTCTGATAACCTTAGACGTAGCTGCTGCTATTTCCTGAAGAGCCGCAATGGCAGACTCTGCCTTTGATTCCTGATATACTCCAAGTACAGCATTTACAATTACTACTGTTAGAATAATAAATACATCAGCGAAGCCTTCACCTGAAAACACAGCTGTAATTGCAGATATAATAGCAGCTATTATCAGAACTATGGTCATAGGCTCACATATTTCTCTTAAAAACTTTTTAAAAACGCTTTCCTTTTCCTTCTCAACCAGTTTATTCTGACCAAACTCATCTATTCTGGCCTTAGCATCGCTTTCTGAAATACCATTGGGTTTTGATTTTTTTTCAGTCAGCACCGCCTCATAATCTTCTAAGTAATATTTCATATTCCTATCCTTTTTCCTATCCTTGTACCAATCTTAATAACATTCTTAATAACAATTTTATTCGATAAAGTCTTTTCTTATTCCCTTATCATCAAGCTTTTTATAGATATACTCTCTGAAAAGTGCATAACATACTGAAATCAGCGGAATGAAAACTATCATTCCCACAACTCCGAAAAAGCTTCCACCTACGGTAACCGAAACCAGAACCCACATTCCGGGAAGTCCGACTGAACTACCAACCACCTTCGGATAGATTACATTTCCTTCAATCTGCTGTAAAACAATAAACAGCACAAGGAAAATGAGTGCCTTTACAGGACTCTGGATCAATATCAGAAGCGCTCCTATTCCACATCCTATGAAGGCTCCCACAATAGGTATAAGTGAAGTTGCCGCTATAAGCATACTTACCAGTGGAGCATAAGGAATTCTGAGAAGTAACATAGTTACCAGGAACATGGATCCGAGAATTATTGCTTCAACACACTGTCCGGATATGAAATTGGTAAATGTTTTCTTTGTAATTCCTAATAATCTCATGACCTGATCTGCCTTGTTTTTCTTAAGCAGCGCATATACAATCTTTCTGCCCTGCAGACCAAGTTTCTCTTTTTGAGCAAGAATATATATTGAGAAAATAAATCCGATTACAAAATTAAGAAGACCGGATACAATTCCTGTAACAGCATCAACTCCACCTTCAAGAAGACCGTTAATGTATGACTTTAAGAAGGATGCTGCTGATTCAAGAATACCCTTCCAGTGAACTGCTACAGTATCTACAATATCAAGAATAATTGGAAATCTTTCAAAGGTATCATCGAACCATTTGGTCGCATTCCTGTATCCCTTGGGAATCTGTTTTATCAGCTGTGATATGGTATCTACCAGCTGAGGTATTATCATATTCAGCAATATTGCTATGATCAGAATTGCAAGGAATAATGTAATTATTATAGCAAGAACTCTCTTAAATCCTTTTCTTTTACCATCTGCAAAAAGTTTTCTTCTGGACATAACTCTTTCCAATGCAGTCATTGGAACATTTAATATAAATGCTATAGCCGCCCCCAATATAAAGGGTGATAGAATAGAGATTACATCTCCTATCTTATCGGCAACAATCTTAATATTTAAAGCTAAAAAAAGGACAATAATAAGTACAGTTCCTGTAAAAATATTTTTCCTGATCTTTTCATCCTTGAAAAAATTATTCATAAACTGCTCCTTATATTAATATGCAAATCGAGTAGGGAATACCCTACTCGATTTAAAATCATTATAAAACTTTTTAACTAATTCTTCTTTTCTACTACCATCATATTGGTAAATCCAGCAAGACTGAAAATATCGTAAATATCTCCATCAACATTAACAACGGAAACGTTCTTGATCTTCTTTAAAAGCTTAAGGACAATTCTAAGTCCGGCACTGGAAATATATACAAGATTTACAGCATCAAGTATAAGACTATCCTGCTCACCGCCATCTACAATACCCATGATATTAACTTCAACATCTGCTGCCGTAACAGAATCAATTCTGTCAGGAAGTTCAATTGTCAACACACCATCTTCTCTTTTATTTGGATACATATTCTTCTCCTTATCTTTATTTAAGTATCTTAGTCTTCAAATTCAATGGTAATATGAACTTTTTTACCATTTCCATTTTGAACTGTAACATGATTATTATTATAATTATTTTTATTATTATTGCAATAATTTTTATTATATTTACCGTTCTTATTGTTATTTTTATTGAAATTTTTGTTGTAATTCTGAGGATTAGGTCCCTTAGGAGAAGACTCTTTTTTCTGCAATTCATTTCTATGAGAATTAGCATATGCAATCAATTCATCATAATCCAAAAATTCTATACTATATTCTTCATCCTTATGCTCTTCAATATATTTAAGAGCTTTCTCATAGCAATAAACAAATCGGTTGATGCCTTCTGTTAAAAGCTTGATATTCTCATTTTCAGCATCATAATCAATTTCGCCCATTATTACTTCGCTGTCATCTGCATGATTTACGCGATTTCGAACATCTCCAAGTTTGTAATAGGAATACATAAGATCTGAAAGAATCTCAGGATTATCACTTAACCTGGAATAGGCCTTGGAGATTTTTGAATCATCAGTCAAGGAATTAATTCGAAAATCAGTAAATGATTTTTGAGGATCAGTTATTCCCCTTCCACGTGGTTGTTCACTTCTTCCGTAGAACTTAACAAAATAATGATTAAAATGTTTGAATCCCCATCTGTCCTTTGGAGCTGTTTCCCAATATTTTCTTCCCATAACTTCAAGGAGATTCTGCTTTGTCTCTGCATCAACTGCGTAATAAAACATTCCATTCTTTACAAACTGCTCAGGCATTCTGGACTCTACAATTGTAAGGGACTGCTGATAGAATTTCTTCCTAAGTGCCCACTTTACAAGTTCCAGCTCATCAAGCTTATCGCCTTCCAGAAGAGCTCCGTAATCCTTTCGGATACCCTCCTGAATCACTCCGATAACATTGGTTTCAAGCTCATTCAGTCCCTCTTCCGGAGTTGTAGCAAATACCTCTCTCAGCAGATTTACGCCTCGTTCCAGATCGGATATGTTACAAAGGGATACTCCCTCATCAACCAGCCTCATGGCATAGAGGAGTTTTTCAATATGATCATTATGTAAACCACTTTCCTGCCAGTAAGCACGAACCTGATCCACCTTTCCATATTGGATAAATGCACTCATTCCGGATACAAGCTGATTTATATCATAACGACTCATTTCGTCATTATCGATCATATTGGCAAAAAGTCCCGGCTCATAGTGGCTGGATATAATTTCCTTTATACAGATAGGACTGTTCTGGTCATTACCCAGCATAGAAAGTACAGCAAGTACAGTATAACCATCTCCGGTATCAAGTCCCTGCATATCTATATAAAGATTTATAATATCTCCCTCAAAGGCTTCTATGGTATCTACAATCTGATTAACATCCTTCATAGGTACATAGCCCCTATGTTTTGAGGATGTAGGAACAAAGCACATCCTTATGTCATGATTCTGATCAAGAGCTGACAGCTTATTGCTTTCTGCAAGCTGTGAGTAAATGTATCTCTCCAGCCACAGCATTTCTTTATCTGACATAGCCGGAAGGTAAGTTTTCATTTTGTCATACAGTGAAAAATCCTGTGAAAGGTTATGGAAAACCTTATCTAACCTTAAAACATTATTTGCACTGTTTGAATCCTGACAGAATTTCTGGAATGCATCCACTATCACTTCTCTTCTTTCAGGATCAATATCCTCCATAACATCTACCGCTTCCATATCAAGTCCATCAAGGAACTGTGATAATCTGTACTGGAAGAAACTGTATTCGGAAAGTGAATCTGTACTTTCAGACTGAAAATCCGACCAGTCCTTAAGCACCAGAGATTTATACTCCTCGCCATCCTCATAAATAGTTCCATTTCCTAAAACTATTATTTCATCAATGGGAACGCAGGAAAGAATGTATTTTGCTCCTGCCTCACCGATACAGAGTCCATCACAGTATCTGGTAGTTTCTCCATCTTTGATATAAAAATACCTATGTGATTTTCTATCCCATGAATTGCCCAGGGATGTCAAAAGTATATTACGTTCA
>JAILMQ010000136.1 GCA_024692605.1 Eubacterium sp. | reverse complement strand
TATTCATCTATATAGATATACTTATAATAATCCGAAAGCTTTCTGCCCACCTCTGTCGGAGCCTTCAGATCTCTGTCAAAAAGAATCCTGTAAGCCGCATGATTTATATCACTAAATTCATACTTTTTAACCTTTGCTTTTTCAGCCATAAGCATTTTTTGAAAATCCTTAACAACCTGGGTCATGCATTTTACGAATTTATCATTCTTTTCAATCTCCCCAAGTATGGCAGTCTCGGAAAAGATTCCCTTTGTGATGCCTTTATATGCATCTCGGAGATTACCTATTTCTATAGACAGTTCTTCACTGATATTATCAGCAACCTTCTTGCCCTGAAATCTCCCCCACTCAATATGATATTGAGACAGGTCATCCAGGGTTTCCTGATTACAGAATCCCGTAAGATTAAAGAAATCGTCATTAAGAGTATCAATGGCCTTTTTAGCTGTTTCAACCTCCTTAACCTCTTCAGAATTTTTGTAGGTAGAAAGTATTTCAATAAACCTATCCAGATCTCTTAGATATAATCCTGCTACTTTCTTTACAAAGGACATATAATCCTCTATAAGTTTATTATTATCCTGCGAAGCCTCATTTGCAGCAAGATCCAGCCAGCTCTGAGAATCAGCAAAGCTTTCCGAAACACCGTAGATTTTTAATACATAATTCTTAAGGGTACTGTCATCGATGTTTTTCTCCACCATATAGGATGCAAGTTCATTAAAGATATCATCCTTTTGATAATGCTCTTCAAATACCTTATCGATTACATCCTCCTTAAGAAGTACCACTTCATCACTGTCATAGATTTCAAAATTCGGATCCATCTCAGCCAGATTAAAGTTTTCCCGTACTATTTTTCCGCAGAAGCTGTCTATGGTCATAATATCAGCATTCTCAGCAAGGGAAAGCTGTCTCGGCATATCTCCCTCCGGATCTTCCGAAGCCTTTTTTTCTATGGCCTGTATTATCTTATCCTTCATCTGCGCAGCAGCTAATCTGGTAAATGTAACTACAAGGATTTCATCTATATCAGCCTTACCGCTCAGCACCGTCTGAATAATTCGCTCCACAAGAACAGCTGTCTTACCGGAACCTGCAGCAGCTGATACAAGTATATTTTTATTTTTATATAAACTGTCCAGCACCTGTTGCTGGCCTTTATTCCAATTCGGCAATTTGTGTTCCCTCCGTATCACGGTTTATCAGATGACAATTATCTAGTTCAATCTTTTCCTCATCCGGTTCTATAGCTTTTATCTTATCCACCATTTTACCCGTCAGTTTTTTAATAACCTTCTGTTTTCCGGCATATTCATTAAACCTGCAAACCGAAGCGTAGTCGCAATATGTACATGCATTAGATCTTCCGCCAAAACCAGTTGGATTTTTACTAAAGTCACCTGAAAGAATAGCTTCCGTTCCTTTTTTCATTTTCTGAAGGCTGTACTCACATATATTATCTATGCCTTCTGTATCAGAGACAATTGCTGCGGACTTATAATTTCCTTTTTTATCAATACTTACAGGAATTACCAGACTTTCTGATTTCATAAGTCCTGTATCCTTGTCCACCAGAGTTTTATCATGAAGATTCAGATATAATCTGTTATCGTCATCATTTGATACACCACTCAGAATAAGCTTCTGTGACCTCTTTACTTCCGCCGCCTCTTCTAAACCGGTGGTCTCATCCAAACCGGATTCACTGATATCCGATACACATGGATCTGATACATGATAATAATATAGGCCTGCAGGAATCAGTTCCTTATCATTAATCTTCTTAGCAAGTATCTGGGCGATTATCTCCGTATAAGCAGATAACTGGATCGCAGTGCCGGCCTTTATCTTCTCAGGAGAAAACTCAGTACTTCCTGTCTTATAATCAATAACTCTTATGTAGAATTTTCCATCCTCTTCGTAAGAATCAAGTCTGTCTATTTTTCCCCGGATCGTAATTGGAACACTTGTTGCATCCGGTCTCTTTGCATTAAAGGTTGCACTAAACTCCTGCTCCATCATCATTGGAAGCATTTTACCTGATTTAATATGTTCCTTCAGCTGAACAATAGTAGTGTCAGAAAGTCTCATAAGATTATTCTTCACCTGATTCAGTTTACCGGTCTCTTCCTCCAGCATATATCCTGCTACATATTCATCCCAGGCCTTATTCAGGAATCCACCCATAATGCTTTTAAGCTCCTGATCATCTGTTTCTGCCCAGTCATTAGAATGCTTATCTTTTATTTCCTTCATGGTTTTTTCAAGAGCATCATGAAGCATATTTCCTACATCATAGTATTCAATCTTCTTTTCATCCCTTTTCTGCACTCCGAGAATATACTTCATAAAGAAGGAATATGGGCATGACATATATTTTTCCAATCTGGAAACAGACATACGTATTTCAATATCCTTCATAATATCCTGTGGGATAGTCTGACATCTATTTGAAAATAAAAGTCCCTCCATAATATCGCTGCCAAGCTCACCACCAAACTTTTTGTATGCAGCAATATCACGAACCTTCTTTTCAAAATCCGGAGTCCGGTATCCCTCATCTTCCGTTCCCTGAATGTCCTCCAGCGCATCGCGCATCTCACTAACAATATCTAATCTGTCTGACTCACGGGTACCTGAAACGGGAGTAAGCTCCCAGAAATCCTTTTCGAGTTCAGGAAAAAGTCTGGCAATTCTTCCCAGTATATATGACGGCTCTAATCCATTTCCTTCATTATCTGTGGCGCTATAACTCATGTGCAGATAATCTGTTGGTTTCGAAAGAATCTGGTAAAGCAGAAACAGCTCATCGATACTTTGCTGATATGCACTGTCTGACAGCCTCTTTCCATCAATCAGTCTGGTCAGTTCCGAAGACAATTCTTCCTTATCCTTATCGGACAGGATTCCGCCTTTTTTACTCTGAGTCGGAACCTTCCCATCATTCATCCCTGCAAAGAAAAGAATCTTAGTATCTATAATTCTTGATCTGTCCGGATCACATGCAGTAACAGAATCTAAAGTCGGCGGAATAACCCCGACCTTTATCTCTTCTATTCCTGATTTTACTATTTCCGAAAAATCATGAAGGCTGAATTCAACCTCTCCAAGAAACTCTTTTGTCTGAGAAAGAATCCTGTCGATGATCCGGTAAAGTCCTTCCATAATCCTGGAATCAGCCCTCATACCAAGAGTACTTAATACCTCTGCCGATTTTTTCATGGAGTCTTCAAAATCAAGATAATCCATTACTTTATATATAGCATCAATGAAATCTTCACCTTTATGTTTTCCTGAGTAAAGTTCATTAAAGGGCTCGAAAATTCGTATCAATTCTTCCCTGCACTGATTCAGCTTTTTAAACTCTTCCTCCTGTTCAGGGGTGGTTTTTCTGGAGAGATTTATAAATGGTTTTGACCACATTTTCTTTCCGCGAATTCCTGTCTTCAGGATAAAGTTTTCCAAAGAATCGTAATCAAGGTCTGCATCCGGAACCGCTCCTGATTTTAAAAATCCAAATACACTGTCATAATCAAAATCCCTGTCCACAACCTCCAGCATTCTGACAATTGCATCGGTATAAGGATTTTTACGAAGCTTTCTGCTGTAGTCACAGAAGAGAGGAATATGGTATTCATCAAAAATACCTGAAGACAGCACGTCAAAATTTTCCAGATCACTGGACACTATAACTATATCCTTATAACGGTAACCACTTTTTACATAGTCCCGAATCTTCTGTGCAATCACACGGATCTCTTTTTCCGGACCGGCAGCTTCACTGACTGTAATATGCTCAACCCTTCCTTTATAATCCTTTACCGGAAATCTGAAAATGTTACTTTCAAGATGTCTTTGATCAGGATTTATATAGTCCCCCTGATCACAGAAAATTATCTCAGGTTTGAAGCCCATACATTCCTGAATCTGCCGAAGGGTCATATAGCTCTGATGGAATATATCATGCTCCTTCACCTCTATATTTTTTCGAATAATATCAGGATTTATACAGATAGAAAAAATCATTTTGGAAGCTCTCTTACGAAGTGCCTCTATCACTCCCAGCTGGTCCGGAGTATAACCTCTGTATTCATCAAATATAAAAACAGTGTTATCGGTAATTGAACATTTTTTATCAGACTTCAGAAGTCTTATGATGGTCTTAAGTCTGTCCTCTGATATTCCCGATTCCTTACCTTCAAGTAATTTTAAAAATGATTGGTATATCTTATTTATATCCTTCAGCTTAAGACTTAAAAATGTATTTCTGTTCAGCTGTTCCGAATCCTTAATGAGCTTTTCCAGATCTTCAGGGGAGATATCGTACTGAATAAACTCTGAAAGAAGGGATTTCATCTGGGATATAAACCCATTCTTATCTATGCTGTTTCCATACACTTCAAGTTCACCCTTAACCTCATCTGCAGCAATACGGATAAGCATATTCTTTTCATATTCCTCCAGAACGGATGTGTCTCTCACCCCTAAATCCTCAAATATTCTGAAGGCAAGACGATTAAACCCCAGAACATCAATATTCATGAAACCGGGTCTGTCGTATAACTTACTATTCATTTCTATCAGCTTCTTCTCGTAGGCATTTCCGGCCTGATCAGGAACAACAAAGATAAAATCAGTAAGTGGATTTTCATAAGCTTCTTTCAAAACATCACTGCAAAGCTTATATGTTTTTCCTGACATAGAAGAACCTGCCAGCACTTTAAATTCAGCTTCCATAGACTTTCCTCAACTTTAATCTCATTTTGTTTTTCTTGTAAATATATCAATATGTGTTTATAATCATAGATAAATATATTTACTATTTTAATATTAAATTAGGGGGATAACAATGCAAACATTCAAGATTAACTCACCTTATAATAATCTTATTAAACTGAAAGTCTCTCAGGGACATTTCGCAACCACATCATCACATATTAATTATTATATAGATCTGACAACACTTAAAGCCAGAGCAAGCGAAGCAAAGGCTGTTGCAGTATCACTTAGTCACCAGTATATTGCCACAACAATAGTTGATACTATTGTCTGTCTGGACAAGATGGATGTTATCGGAGCTTACCTTGCAGATGCTCTTACTCAGTCAGGAATCATGTCAATGAACCAGCACGGTACAATGTACGTTACAACTCCTGAGGTCAACTCCATGGGTCAGCTTACATTTAAGGACGATGTGATACCTATGATCAATAATAAGCATGTGCTGCTTCTGCTCCCTACTGCAACTACAGGTCATACCATCGGTCAGGCCATTGAATGTATTGAATATTATGGCGGAACCATAGCCGGTATCTCAGCAATATTTACAGCAGTCGAAATGGTTGGCGGACATGATGTTCATTCTATATTCCATGCAAAGGACGTTGAAGGATATGCTTCTTACAATTCACATGAATGTCCTTTCTGTAACGCAGGAATGAAGCTTGATGGTCTTGTATCTGCAGGCGGTATCAAAGAACTTAAATAATCATATGAAAAGCTTTTATACAAAAGAAATCTCCGGTTCAGATGAGCCGGAGATTCTTTTTTAAACTTATTATTTATTAAGTAATTTAAGATCATTTTTATCCAGGACAACCAGAAGATTATTATTTTCTTCAAGCTTTCTTGTAGGGTCGATATAGGACTTCATTCCATTATGACCTTTGATAGCAACAACATTTATCTTATACATCTTTCTTAGATTAAGTTCCATCAGAGTTTTTCCGACCCACTCTTTTTTAGGCTTCATTTCCAGAAGACAGAGATTATCGTCTATATCAAAGAATTCCATAAAGTTGTCTGAGGTAAGAATTCTTGCGGTTCTGCTTCCGGATTCTTCTTCAGGATAGAGAATTCTGTCTGCACCAACCTTACTGAGTATTGATCCCATTCTTTCATCTGAAGCCTTTGCAATTACCTGCTTAACCCCCAGCTCCTTTGAAACCATTATGGACATGATACTTGCAGTAAGATCCGATCCCATGGCAACCACAACTATATCAATATCTTCAAGCCCTATACCTTTTATATCATCAGGATTTGTAAGATCTGCTATAACTGCATAAGTTACTTTATCAGATATATTCTCTATGATACTTTCGTTTTTATCTACAACCATTACCTGGACACCGGTTTCATAAAGACTGAGTGCCAGACTTTTTCCAAATCTCCCTAATCCGAAAACTGCAATTGATTTACTCATTTATTTCTCCTTTATACTTAGTGAGAGCTATCCCACAAAAAATCTACCCTTTGCAAAGCTTACATTGTTTTTATTTGAACATCCATAATCGAAGAACAGAGCCATGGAAATAGGACCTATTCTTCCGAGATACATACACGTTATTATGAGAAGTCTTCCCACAGTGTTAAGTGTCGGTGTAAGTGCTCTTGAAAGTCCTACAGTAGCCGTTGCACTAAAGGTTTCATACATCGCATCTATCATACCGATTTTATTCGTGATCATTATCAAAAGCATCATGATAAATGTAACAGAGAAGCTGACCATTATTATAGCCTCTGATTTTCTGATAAGATCAGAAGATATCTTTCTTCCGAATATAACACTCTCATCTCTTCCTCTGATAAATGCAACAGCATTCATAATCGCCATAAAGAAGGTAACGGTTTTAATACCACCTGCTGTTCCCACAGGAGAACCACCAATAAACATAAAAAGTGATCCCATGGCACAGGTTCCCTCGGTAAGATTCTGCTGGGGAACTGATGCAAAACCTGCAGTTCTGAAGGTTACTGACTGGAATATAGAATTGATGATCTTATCCCATAAGGACATATCACCTATGGTATCAGGATTAGAATATTCCATAATGAACACTACGAAAGCCCCCACCATAATAAGGGTAAATGTCAGACGAATAACCAGCTTAGAATGTTCACGTAATCTTTTCAGAACCAGTTTTCCTGAATAGTGCTTCCTTATTCCTTCTTTTATTCCACTATTCACATCAAACCAGACCACATATCCAAGACCGCCCATAACAATAAGGAATATTGTATTGATCAGGACCAGATTATTGGAATTGTAGTCAATAAGGCTGTTGGGCCCAATAATATCTATTCCCGCATTACAAAAGGCAGATATGGCAGTGAAAACCGAAACCCATATTCCTTTAAGAACTCCAAACTGCGGAATAAAAGTGGGCATATAGACAAGGGCACCTAAAGATTCAACCAGAAGTGTCCCCTTTATCACTCCGTTTAGGAATTTCATCAATCCAGCCATGGAGTCCAGGTTAAAGGCGTCATGGAGCATAATTGACTGACTGAGAGTAAATCTTTTCTGAAAAAGAAGAATGAGTACAGATGTAACTGTAATGATTCCCAATCCGCCAAGCTGAATCAGCACCAATATAACCATCTTTCCAAAAAGGCTCCAATAGGAAAATGTATCAACCACCACCAGACCTGTAACACATATGGATGTAGTTGATGTAAAAAGTGCGGTTACTAAATCTGTACCTTTTCCATCAGCTGTAGCTATAGGCAGCAGCAGTAATATAGTTCCAATAATGATCGCACCTAAAAAACTCAGCGGTATTAGTTGTGATGATTTAATTTTATTACTCATTATTTCTTTCTCCAGGTATTTGGTGCCAGCATTATAAGAATCGGGAATAATTCAAGTCTGCCCGCTATCATATCAAAAATAAAAACCCATTTAGATAAAGCACTAAAGGCAGCAAAGTTTCCCGTTGGTCCTACTAATCCAAGTCCGGGACCTATATTATTTATAGTCGCTGCAACTGATGTAAATGATGTTATAAGATCAAATCCATCAAAGTTTATTATCAGGAATGAAAAAACAAAAACCATTACATATGCAACTAAGAATACATTTGTAGTTCTTAAGGTATTGCTATTTACAGCCTTACCGTCAAGTCTTATATTTCTTACTGAATTAGGATGTATATAGCTTTGTATCTCTCTCATCATCTGTTTAAAATAAAGTACCGCTCTGGAAACCTTCATTCCACCACCGGTACTTCCGGCACAGGCACCAATAAACATAACAAGAACCATTACAGCTCTTGGCATATGAGCCCACTTATCAAAGTCAACTGTGGCAAAGCCGGTTGTAGTCATTACTGAGGCAACCTGAAATGCGGAATGGTGAATAGCATCTCCAAGAGCATCCATAGTAAAGCTTTCTTCCCATCCAACACTTTCAACAAATCCGGTGAAGGTTCCGAGAGTTACCAAAGTAACTGCAGTACCATAGATGATAAAATACCACATAACCTCTTCACAATGAAGAATATCTTTAAACTTCTTCATGATGATCAGGTAATAAAGATTAAAATTAACTCCGAACATCAGCATTCCCACAGTAATGATATTCTGACATAACGGGCTGTAGGAAGCTATGCTG
>JAILMQ010000119.1 GCA_024692605.1 Eubacterium sp. | reverse complement strand
TGTAGTTTTGTATTCCGATAGGGTGGTATTACTATGGGGAAAAAAGTTGTCCGGGAAATGCGATTAAAAAGGATTATGGATATCTGACAGAGTATCGAGGATATCACAGTGTGAAAACTGATTAATATGCGAAACCGAGAGATCTATAATTTAGACCTTTCGGTTTTTTCCTATTTTAAGAAAATGCTTAAAGTGGTAAAATCTTAAAGTATAAGATTTTTCAATAGAGGTGAAACATGAATATTCAGATCTTCGGAACTAAGAAAAGTGCTGACTCTCGCAAAGCTGAGAGATTCTTCAAGGAACGTAGAATCAAATTCCAGTTTGTTGATATGAAGGAGAAGGGGCTCAGCAAGGGTGAGTTTAATTCTGTGAAGCAGGCTGTCGGCGGGATTGATAAAATGATTGATGAAAACACCAAGGATCAGGATGCTCTTGCTCTGATCAGGTATATCGCTGATGAGGATAAAGAGGAGAAAATTCTTGAAAACCAGCAGATTCTGATTCTGCCTATTGTCCGGAATGGAAAGAAGGCAACAGTTGGTTATAAGCCCGAAGTCTGGAAAGAGTGGGATTAGAATTATTGAAATTGGGGACAGAGATATAATTGAAGTGCCAGACGGGACTTTTACCTCCGTCCCTATTAATTTTTTCGCAAAATTAAGAAAATATTAAGGTTTGTATAAAGTTAATATAATATTTCCCTGTTATTATTGTAACAGATCGATACAGAAAGACATTTACGACAGATAAGTTGCAGTTCACAACAGTGTTTAAACTTTTTTGCTGGTGGTGATGTATCATTCAATCATCGAAAGAAACATTAACGAGTGAATCTGTTGATTGACGGGGGACAGGAACATGTGGGAAAGAATTAAGTTTTGGATAAAAGGTTATAAGGGTTGTGAAGGCTGCTGCCTTGGCTGTGCTAACTTTGAAACATGTCATGCAGAAGCTGTCACTGAGATAGATGAGAGAGAAGCTTATGAGAGAGATCTCGAAATCGAGGCAATAATTAATGACAGAATGCAGGATGGCTATCTCAGAACTGCTTAATATATACTTTATTATTTCTTTAACAGGCATGGCATGCTATCACTAAACCATGATTTCCTAACCACTAAACCCTATGTCATGCCTTTAATATATAAAAGATGAATGTGACAAACATCGTTGACAGGGGCTCACCCATAAGTTGTCGATTTCTTATGGGATGAGAACGAGTTTGTCACATTTTTTTATTTTCTGAAATCAAAATATGGTAAAATCCTTAAGGAAAGTATCAGATTTTAAGCAGTAATAAAAGCAGAGCTTTCATAATTCCTGCTCTGCTTAAAATGTGATTCTTTCCGATTGTACCAAAGCGCGTATCTTTGGAGACGATGTATGGGGATTGAATACCGGACTTTTATTCATACATGAGATTGTTTTGAGTACTACATTGGGGTGACTGATGCTATTGTTTGATGAAATCATCTTTTTTTGCACGTCAAGAAAGCCTTTCGTAGAAGGCTAAAAAAAGTTATTCAGTTGATAGAGTTTAACATATCATCGGCAACACACGTCCTGCATTTCTCATGGTAGATTTGCCACAGCGCGGACATATATGGATGTCAAAGTTCCAAACTTTCTTTAAAACCTCATCCATGGATAAACCTATAAGCATCGAAGTATATCGCTGATGCCTTTGGATAGTGAAGATGATCTGAAGATTTTTCTTCTTGCTTCTGTTATTCAGAAAACCATAGTATCTGATTTTCTGAAATCCTGAAGGAAGAACATGTAGCATAAATCTCCTGATGAACTCATCGTGAGAGAAGGTGATTATTTCGTTCTCGCCAGTCCTGTAGTTATGAGTCCTGAAAGATACATCTGTTTTAGTAACGCTTATGATTCTGGAATTAGTTATAGCTATACGATGTGTATATCTGCCAAGATATTCAATAGCATTTCCGAATCCGTTAAAGGTCTCCTTGATATGTACATTCCAGTGAGTGTTAAAAAGCTTATCTCGAAATTCATTCCATTCATATGAATTTATGAGCTTCTTACAGCTGTCAGGAATACTGAGCTTTCCTGATTTATAAAGATTATCAAGCAGTATAAGAAACTTCTTTCTGTACTTTGTCTGCAATACATTTACAGGAATGAAAAAAGAATCTCTGGACTTTTTAAGTTTTAAATCTTCCGAAAGCCCACCGCCAGAAATGATGGAATGAATATGTGGATGAAAATGCAGATTCTGTCCCCAGGTATGGAGAATCTGAATGATGCCGGGAGTTGCTCCGAGATACTTATTATCCTTTGCCAGTTCAAGTACAGATTCAGCAGAGCATTTATGAAGTAATGAGTAGAGAATCTCCTGATTAGCATAAATGATCGGACGTAGCTCTGCAGGGACAGTAAATATCACATGATAATAAGAAGTATCAATCACTTCTGATTTGCGGGCATCAATCCAGACTTCTTTTAGAACAGCCTGACAGTTAGGACAGTTTCTGATTCGGCATGAATTATTATGAATCTCAGTATGACCACAATCGGTACAAGTGCTCACATTGTAGCCCATCTTTTTGGTTTTGCAGTTAATGATGGAGTAACCAACACGTTCCTGTCCGGATGATACATTATGATTTTTGAGATAGTCATCCCAGGCATAATCAAAAATCTGCTGAATCTTACTTCTGGACATCGTTAGCCTCCATCATAACATCAAATGGATTGGCAACCCGATGAGCAGTAGTAACAGCAAGGTGAACATAAATAGTTGTTGAATTAATAGACTTATGTCCCATAAGGGATTTAATGGTAAGCAGATCTATGCCATTTTCATACAGATGAGTGCCATATGCATGTCTGAAGGTATGGCAGGTAATGCGTTCAGGCCAGCCAAGTCTACGCTCATGCTCATGGATGTGACGGGATAGATAAAAAGTATCTATAGGTTTATCAGCGTTCCACTGCTTAGGGAAAAGCCATCCCATAGGACGGTTATACTGAAACCAGTAATCCGTGAGGAGATCAAGGGCATATTTGGAAAGTGGAACATATCGGTCGGACCGGTTCTTCCCATGAGTGATATGAATTCTCATGTCAGTTCTGCTGATATCTTCATAACGAAGGTTACACACCTCGCTGATACGGAGACCGGAAGAATAAAGCAGAGCAACCATAGTTTTCTGCTTAAGATCAGGTATAGTAGAAATGAAATGAAAAGTTTCTTTCTGCGAGGGGACGTAAGGAAGATAAGTATCAAACTTTCTCATAGGAAGCTGGGTTTCGTCCCAAGGCTTATGAAGGACATATAACGTAAAAAATCTGAGTTGGGATATAGCGCAGTTAATAGTCCTATCGTTGAGATTACGATCCTTCTTTAGCTTTTCAATAAAGTTGCGCATGTCGTTCCAAGTGACTTGAGAAGGATACTTATTAATAAAATCAAGATAATCAAGGTAAGCCTTGATATAGGTACAATAGTTCTTTTTCGTGTGATCTGTAAGACCACGAAGAGAAATCATTTTTTGATAACGTTTTAAAAAGTCCATATAAAACCTCCTGAAATGTGATAATTAAAAAAGTTACGTCTCATTTCAGAAGGTGGTGGACGAGAAAAGTGATTGTTAAGTTTGAAAACAAATGATAAACTATTCATACGATAAAAGTAGTGATGATTGGTATGATTGTTTGTTTTTGTGTGGGAACTTAACAATACAATACATACGATGAAATCGCTACTTTTATTTTTATGAAAGAGTAGATTTAACTAAAAGTGGTGGTAGCCACCGCGTAAGCGGTTTGGTACAATATAGTGAGGATGATCTGGAAGCAATAAAGCTGAAGTACGAGAATTATCTGGATGATACTTATCCGGGTGAGAGCTTTACGGTAAAGGTCTGGCAGGAATATACGGAGGATACTGGAGGGGCTGGACTACCGGATTATAAGGGAAATGTAATCAGGCACATTATTACGGATTCTAAGGGTAATCGTTTTCGTATCTATGAGGACGGCTCAAAGTATTCTGATGATTATAAGAAGGTTCTGGAAGGGGATATTTATTATAACGAAAAGGGTCAGCATGTGCATTATGATAAAGATGGTAATGTGCTATTTGAGGATTATTATTAAGAGGTTATAGTTAAATGTTAACTCGAAATAAAACTGCAATAATTATGATGCTGGTTTTGCTGCTGATGCTTCTTTCAGGCTGCGGTTCAACGGCTGACCTGGAAAGAACTAACCCCAAAAAACTGGCAAAGAAAGAAGCTGAAGAAATTTTTGAATATATAAAGGCTGAGGATATTAACAGCCTGGTGGCGTTATTTTCCCATGATGTACAGAAAACACATAATCTGAAGGAAGAATGGAAGAACTTCTTTGAAAAGCTGGATGGAAAGGCAATCAGCTATGAAAGTGTATCATTCCCCGGTGAAGGCATGGGCGTTGATAAGGACGGTAATATATATGATTCGCATCTGTCGATAAATTATAATAATGTAAAAACTGATAATGGAACTACATATACTGAATTTGGTTATTTTCAGACCAGAATTGATACAGCGCATCCTGACAGGGAAGGCATTAATGTTTTTACTTTTCAGATGGTAGATAAAGATGGTAATAAAGGTGAATATATTACTGTAGGAGATTATATAGAGTAATAAAGGCTGATGTAGTGTCCCTGAGTATTATTATCTATAAAATTAAGAAAATATTAAGGTTTGTATAAAGTTAATATAATATTTCCCTGTTATTATTGTAACAGATCGATACAGAAAGACATTTACGAC
>JAILMQ010000088.1 GCA_024692605.1 Eubacterium sp. | reverse complement strand
AATTGCTATAACCATACCACCAACGACAACCGCCATGACAACGATGATAAGTGGCTCCATCATAGAAGCAAGAGCGTCTGTTGCAATATCAACTTCATCTTCATAGAAGTCTGCAACCTTCTCCATCATGTCTTCGATGTTACCTGTTTCTTCTCCGATATGCATCATCTGTGGAAGCATAAGTGGGAAGATATCCATATCTTTGATAGGCTTTGAAAGAGGAACACCCTTTGCAACCTGGACTTTACATTCCTTCAGCTTATCTCTGATATATTTGTTCTTCATGATATTTGACACCTGATCAACTGCATCTATAAGAGGAATACCTGATGCAAGAAGTGTAGCAAATGTTCTTGAGAACTGAGCTGCTGCAGTCTTAACATTAAGGTTGCCAAAGATAGGAAGTTTCAGTGCCAGACGGCTGTTAAAGTCCTGTCCAAACTCACTGTTTGAGAAGAGCTTGATAGCAACTATCAACACAACTACTCCCAAAATAACTATATACCACCTTGCAACAAGGAAGTCCGATGCATTAACAAGCATCTGCGTAGCTGCTGGAAGCTGAGTTCCCATTTCCTCAAACATCTCCGAGAATGTAGGAATAACCATGACAAGCATCATTATTACTACACCAATAACTACACAAAGTATAACTGCCGGATATGTCATAGCGCCCTTAATCTTAGCAGCGATGTGACCATCCTTCTCAAACTGAGTAGCCATACGTTCAAAACATATTTCCAACTTACCAGAAGCCTCACCGGCAGCCACCATGTTGTAAAGCATTGGTGGGAATACCTTTGGATTAAGCTTAAGCGCTTCAGAAAGTGTTCCACCCTTCTGAACATGAGTTGCAGCCTGCTCCAGAGCTTCCCTCAGTGTCTTATTCTCCATCTGTGCACTCATCATATCAAGAGCTGATATAAGTGGCACGCCGGCACGTAAGACAGATGCGAACTGCTTACAGAATACAGACAGATCCTTTGCCTTGACCTTCTTGCCTCCCAAAGACAACTGTACTCCTTTAGCTTCGCCAAATTCAGTGATAGAAATGCCTTCAGACCTAAGTTTAGCCTTTGCAGCATCCTCGCTGTTGGCCTCGATGGTACCGCGTTTAGACTTACCATCACTGCCTACACCTTTGTAATCGTACTTAGCCATATTACTCCTCCACCCATTTTTTCATAGTAATTACTGAAATTCTACAATAATTTACATAACATTTCAACCCTTTTGTAAACAATCCATGAACAAATAGTAAATATTTGTCTAATATTCACTAATATTTCACAAATAATACATAAGTGGTTCAATGATTAAACACATTTATGTGAATTCCGAAAAACACTGTTTTTTAGTACAGGTTCTTCTTCATTCCCAGCTGATCCTGAGCATACATAAGAGCCATTTCCTTAGTGATCTGTCCGTTCCTAAACAGTTCAGTAAGCGCATCATCCATAGTGATCATACCGATACCCTTGGATGTCTGAATTGATGATTCGATCTGGTGTGTCTTACCTTCACGAATCTGTGCTCTGATAGCTGGTGTTCCAAGCATTACCTCGAATGCAGCAACTCGTCCGTTTCCATCAACAGTAGGAATAAGCTGCTGTGATATAACGCCCTCGATAACCATTGCAAGCTGAATACGTATCTGTTGCTGCTGGTGAGGTGGGAAAACGTCGATGATACGGTCGATAGTTGAAGCAGCACCAATTGTATGCAGTGTTGAGAAAACCAAGTGACCTGTCTCAGCTGCTGTGATAGCGATCTGAATTGTTTCAGGGTCACGCATCTCACCTACGAGGATAACATCAGGGTCCTCACGGAGTGCTGCACGAAGAGCATTATCGAAGGAAAGTGTATCCATACCAAGCTCTCTCTGGTTAACTATTGACTTCTTGTGATGATGTATGTACTCTATAGGATCCTCAAGTGTGATGATATGAGCACCTATATTTTCATTACATTTATTAATTACAGAAGCAAGAGTTGTAGACTTACCTGATCCTGTAGGGCCTGTAACAAGTACAAGTCCTCTCTTCTTCTTATAAAGCTCAACTACCGCATGTGGCAGACCAAGCTGTTCAGGCTTAGGGATAACTGTATCGATCTTTCGATAAGCAGCAGCCATATTACCCTTGTCCATATATACGTTTACACGGAATCTACCCTTCTCACCAACAGAGTATGCGAAGTCGCACTCACCTCTGTCCTTGAGGATAGCTTTCTGACGTTCATTCATTGTCATACCGATACTCTCGGCACAATCAGATGCTGTAAGTGGTGGTACATCAACCTCTTTAAGTTGTCCGTGAATTCTGAACTTTGGCGGAATACCTACCGCCAGATGAATATCCGATGCATTTTCATCAACCGCGAGGCTGAGGAGTTCGTCCATATCTACCATAAATGATTGACCCCCATTTCTTTAATAGTCTAATTTGTTCTTTGGTTAATAGTGTATATTATTATAGTATAAAAATAATCTCTTTTAATATTCATCACCGGCTGTGTAAACTATCTTCTTCATCTCAGCCATTGATGTAGTTCCCTTAAGCACGTGTCTTGCAGCTGACATCTTCAGTGTAGACATTCCTTCTTTAAGAGCCTGTTCCTCGATTACGTCTGCAGTAGCGCCCCTTGCTATAACAGCACCAAGTTCCTTGGAAACTGGCATCATTTCATACACACCGATACGTCCTGAATAACCTGTGTCATTGCAGAGTGGGCATCCGTCTGGTTCGTAAACGACCACATCTTCATCCGGATCGTCTACGCCGAGGATTTCCTTCTCATTTTCATCAGCAAGTCTAGGCTGACGACATGATGTACAAAGTCTTCTAACAAGTCTCTGTGCTATAACACCTACAAGAGCATCTCCGGCAACGTATGGCTCGATTCCCATATCGATGATACGTGTAACCGTTGAAGCAGCTGAATTTGTATGGAGTGTCGAAACAACAAGGTGTCCTGTGATAGCAGCCTGTACAGCTATCTGAGCAGTCTCGCCGTCTCGGATCTCTCCGATCATTATTATGTCAGGGTCCTGACGGAGGATAGATCTAAGAGCTGCGGCAAATGTCATCTCTGCTTTTACATTAACCTGTACCTGGTTGATACCGTTGATATTTGCCTCGACAGGATCCTCAACTGTAATGATATTAACTTCTTCTTTGTTAAGTTCTGAAAGAGATGTATAAAGCGTTGTAGATTTACCGGAAGCTGTAGGTCCTGTAACAAGGATGATACCATGAGGATTACTAAGGATACCATCAAACACTTCAATCTCATCTGGTGAAAAACCAAGTCCTGACTTAGGTTTTGTAAGTCCATCCTTGGATGTAAGTCTCATAACCGTCTTCTCTCCGAAAACTGTAGGCAGGATAGAAACACGGACATCAAACTCTTTTCTATCTACTATAATAGTAATACGACCATCCTGAGGCTTTCTCTTCTCAGCTATATCCATACCACCGATGATCTTGATACGAGCTGTGATAGCAGGAAGCATTCCGATTTCGTATGACATCACATGCTTTAAAGCACCATCTATACGATAACGTACACGAACGCTGGTTTCGAGTGCTTCGATATGAATATCAGATGCACGCTGACGAACACCGCCTTCAATGATCTCGTTAACGAGCTTAACGATAGGAGAATTATCAATCTCACCATCATACTCATCCTTCTCTTCCTCGCTCTCGTCGCTCATATTCTCAATACGATATGCTTCAGCTGCCTCCATGGCACGAGCTGAACCATAATGCTTGGCAATGACATTCTCTATCTCATCCTGGAATGCAAGAAGAGGTTCAATTCTAAGTCCCGTTGAAATACTGATATCATCAACAGCCATAAGATCCATAGGATCCGCCATGGCTACCTTCAGTATGTTCGGGTTGTCCTCCGCAAAGCATACAGGCATAACTCTGTATTTACTTACTAAACTTTCTGGGATTAATTTAAGAACATTTTCATCAATCTTCGCAGCCTGTATATCGACGAAATCGATACCCATCTGCGTTGTAAGAACTGTGATAAGGAGTTCACGGGAGATGAAACCCATGTCCATGATAATGTTACCTATCATGCCTCCCTCTTCTTTTTGCTTTGCAAGTGCTTCCTGAAGCTGTTCCTCAGTGATAGCACCAGCCTCAACAAGAAGGTCACCTACACGAATCTTCTTTCTTGCTCCAGCTAAACGCATAATTCAAATACCTCTCCCATTACGTAATGTTTATGTCAACTAATTCATTATAACATACAAGTATACATATGAAAAGAAAATTTTATTGGTCATATTGTACAATTAAATTCGTGGAAACATCCAAAAACGCCGTCTATTTCTGTCTGATAATAACTCCCGGTTCAGGCTTAACATTTCCATCAATATCCAGCTTAACCTTAAGCTTCTCCTTCGGATGCGGAGCAGAATCTACGCTCTCACCATATTGATTGATTATCTCACTGACCGTACAAACAGAATTAGTTCCATCGAAGTTCATAACCTCAAGCTTATCCCCAACACCGAACTTATTCTTCTGATAAAGTACTACATATCCATCTTCTGTCACTTCTTCTACAAGCCCCATATAGACAGCATTTCTGATATAAGTATTATTATCATATATCTGATCCTCTTCCGAAGGCTTTCCATAATAGAAACCTCTGGTAAAGTCTCTCATGGTACACGCCGATATTTCATCAAGGTAATGAGGAATTTTGGAGTTA
>JAILMQ010000008.1 GCA_024692605.1 Eubacterium sp. | reverse complement strand
ACACCTCTTCCACCGAGTGCATCTTCGAATTCCTTTCTCAAATAGCTCTGTGTAATCATATTAACTGCATCTTCCGGTGTGAACCAACCAACCTCTCTGCTTTCCTCGGATACAGTTTCAATTCCTTCGACATATCTGCACCTAAAGACCAAATTAACGGTCGTAGGAAGAGTCATTCCTTCAAGTGGACCATACCCTTGTTTAAAAACTACATTCTGATATATTCCCGTAATATACTCAGGTTCAACTTTAATTCCACTTTCTTCACAGATTTCTCTTTTCAAAGCATCTAAAACAGCTTCGCCGTTTTCCACGATACCTCCAGGAAACTCCATCATCCAGTTATCCATTTTTTCTCCCTAATATCTGTTATTTAATCACACTTGGCCGATTATCCTGGAATAAACATTTATAAATTTCTCGTTTTATCCATCTCTTTTTACAACTATCACTATTCAAGTGAAACAATCAATAAAAGTTTCATTGTTTTCCTGCAACAATATCTATTCCAAAGATTACAGCAACACCTATAGTAGCACTGAGTATTGCATATAGAAAAGCTATTCCCATATGACCACCTTTAATAAGATCAGTTGTTTCCAGTGCAAATGTTGAAAATGTAGTAAATCCACCACAGATTCCGGCTTTCAGGAAAAGTATCCATTTCGGATTAATTTCCGGATTTCTGGACGCCAGAACCGTTATAAGTCCAATCAAAAGGCATCCAATAATATTTATACAAAATGTTTTGACTGGAAATACCATTGTTTCTTTAACCGGTATTAGTCCAATAAGGTAACGAAGCACCGCACCTATGAAGCCACCCAGACCTACTGCTATTATGTTCAAAGCCACATCCTCTCCGCCTTATAAAACGGGCATCTTTCTTTTATACATTGTTGATTCTGATTCGAAAACTCACATTCCTGATCTTCATATTCCAGTTTTACATCGTAATGCGAATTAACGTATTCCGTACCATTCTTAAATGCTACCATAGCATCCCTTTTACAACATCTAGGTCCATTGATTTTTCCTAGTTCACTAATAGCTTTTGAAGTAAATGACATATGTTTCCCCCATGTACCATCTGTAGACAAGGGGCCTGTACCATCAATTATTGCTAAAGCTGCTCCAATCGAAGTGATAGCACCGCATACTCCCCATAATCCACACATAGCTCCTGGCATCCTTAACCCTTCCTTTACCAGCTGTTCCAGACTAGTATCTATATCAATCTTTCCACCAGCATTATAAAACGCCATAAGAAGGCATGCGCCATCAAGCACATGATGTTCTGGGCCGTGCATATTTATATATTCTTTTTTAGCGATCATCTTAAAAATGTGCACAGGATTATTCCCCTGTTCCTGCTTAATATCATCTATGATAAGCTGTGCTTTCTCTTCAATAGTCATTATCACGATTTCTCCAAATCTAATATTATATCTTTATTCGTGACACTTTCCACCATGAGAACACTCATGTCCCTCGTGGTGATCATGATGATCACAAGTTGCTTCTCCTATTTCAGGAAGCGAACCATCTATAAATGCCTTTACTACTTCATCAGCATCACCTGATGCACCTGCATAAAGTCGAATACCAGCTTCAGCCATTGCCATCTGAGCACCGCCACCTATACCACCACAAATCAAAACTTCTGCACCAAGATTCATAAGGAATCCTGCTAATGCACCATGACCTGTCCCATTCGTATCTATCACTTCACTTGAAATGATATTTCCATCCGTTATATCATATACTTTAAACTGAGGTGTTCTACCAAAATGCTGAAATATTTCTCCGTTTTCATAAGTTGTTGCTACTTTCATCTTTTCATTCTCCAATCAGTATTATTTGTCGTGATTAAGGCCAGGGGCATTAATGCCCCTAACACCTTAATATACATTACATAATAACATATGGAATCAATGCTTAACAGTTTACTTTTATCCAATTGCCATCTTCTTACTCTTTTGAGCTGCAGGTTCTCTAGTCGCCTCTTTCTTTGCAACTTCTTCCTGCTTATTTGATATACGGTCCTTGAGTGACTTCTGACCTTTCTCCTCTTTTACAGCAGTCTTTGCTTCTGCTTTCTTATCTCCTCGGTCATCCTGACTTTTGTCGGATTTTTCGACAGAAGCTTCCTTCTCCTGCTTTCTCTCTTCCATCTTATCCATTCTCACAAGTTCATGTGATTCTGAATCATACTGGAAGACATAATCCGAAAGCTTATCTTCATCACTTACGACTCCGGCATTGATCTGCTGAACCATTCCTTCAAGTTCATTTGAATCCATACCCTGATCTATCGGAAGAATTATTGTCTCATGCACGCTGCTTGGAAGAACAATAAAGTCTCCGCCCAGCTTTTCTGCTATCTCATCCATAGCTTTCTGATTCAGGATTTCGGATGCTCCATTTACATTCTGAGTATTGGAAAGAACATACATCTGTGTTCCAGCATCTTCTGGAGGTAGCATCAGATCAACCATCGGATCATTTTCCGGTATTCCTTCAGGAAACATCATTCCAACCAGTACATCATAAAAACTTCCATAATATACTGATAGCCTGCTGACCTTATGATGTTTCTTTATTAATATTGCTCTGTCATTTATTTATTTCAATTATTATAGGTTCTATCATGCTATCACCTATCTTTCATCAG